>JASFLG010000433.1:0-4318 GCA_050118205.1 Pseudomonadales bacterium | reverse complement strand
CGAAGATGATCGAGATGGCGGCCGAGTACGGCGACGGGGTGATCTTCAACCTGTGGCCGAAGGCGGCGCTGCCCAAGATGATGGAGCATGTGGCCATCGGCGCCGCGCGCGCCGGCAAGAAGGCGGAGGACGTCGAGATCGTCAACCGGGCGATGGTGCTGGCGACCGATGACAAGGTGGCGGGACGCAACCTGTTCCGGGCGGCTTTCGCGCCCTACTACGCGACGCCGGTGTACAACAAGTTTCTCGCCTGGGCGGGCTACGAGGACGCCGCGGCCGCCATCACCGAGGGGTGGGCGGAGAAGAACCGGGAGAAGACGACGGGCGCGCTGACCGATGAGATGATCGACGAGATCGCCATCATCGGTACGGAGGACGAGATCCGCGAGCGGATTCAGTCGGATGCGGATGGCGGCGTGCACACATCGATCATCGCGCCGCTCGCCGCATCGGCGGAGGATCTGCAGCGAACGTTCGATGCGTTTCGCGCGGACGTTTTCCAGTTCCGTTAGGAGAAGGGCGTGAGCGACAATCTGATCATAGTCGATGATCCCCGGCCGGGCGTCCGACGGCTGACCCTGAATCGACCGGACAAGCGCAACCCGCTGTCGAATGCGCTGCGTGCCGAACTCTTCGCGGCGCTCGAAGCGGCGGACACGGATGACAGCGTGCGCGTCATGGTGATCCGTGGTGCCGGCAGCTGCTTCTCGGCCGGGTACGATCTCAAATCGAACGTGGCGAAGGGGCAGCCTTTTTATACCGCCGGCGGGCTGGGGAACTGGCCGCGGCACGTGGTGGAAGGCTTCTTCCGGATCTGGGATCTGGCGAAGCCCGTCATCGCGCAGGTGCACGGGTATTGCCTGGCGGGTGGTACGGAGCTCGCGACCGCGTGCGATCTGGTGTACGTAGCGGAGGATGCCAAGATCGGATATCCGGTGGTCCGCTCCATCAGCCCGCCTGATAACCAGTTCTACCCTTGGATCGTCGGATTGCGCCGGGCCATGGAGCTGATGCTCACGGGTGATCACATGTCAGGAGCCGAAGCGGTCGATTGCGGCTTCGCGAACAGGGCGTTTCCGGAAGCGCAGCTTGAGGCGTCCGTGCTGGACATCGCCGTTCGGGTCGCCCAGGTTCCGACTGACCTGCAGCAGATCAACAAGCGGGCCGTGCACCGGCAGATGGATGCGATGGGCATCCGGGCGGGCATCCGCGCCGGGACCGAGATGCAGCAGCTCGCGACGTTCACCGCGTCGACGCAGGCTCACCTGGCGGAGCTCAGCAAGGGCCTGACGGAAGCCCTCAGCAAGCGGGATGCCGCGTTCGGCGACTACCGGACGGCAGGCCGGACAGAGCCGGACAGCCCATCAAGCTGACAGACGTCGCGTCGCCAACACGCGACAGGGAAGTCGATGAAACAGATCTATGTCATTCGGCACGGACAGACCGAATGGAACCTGGCGCGACGCATGCAGGGGCGCCTCGACTCGCCGCTCACCCAGGAAGGCATGGAGCAGGCGCACCGTCACGGCGCGCTGCTCAAGACGCTGGATCGCATCGAGACGATGTACGTGTCTCCGTCGGGCCGCACCCGGGAGACCGCCTACATTATCAACTCGTACGTCCGCGCCCGGGTGGAGTACGTGGACGCTCTGCTCGAACGTGACGTCGGTTTGTGGTCGGGGCTCACGGTGGATGAGCTGGAGGATGCGTTTCCGCAGGCATGGCGTCAGCGGTCGGAGGATCCCTACAACCACCGTCCGCCGGAAGGGGAGAGTCTGGCGGACATGTCGGAGCGCGTTGCCCGGTTCGTCGCCGAGGTGCTCAATGGTCCGGAGCGGGGTGTCGCGCTCGTGACCCATCAGGTTATGTCGCGGGTGATCCTTGGTAACCTGCTGGGCCTGCTGCCGGAGGAAGTCGCTCGGGTCCTGCATCCCAACGAGGCGTTCTATCGCGTGGAAATCGACGAGACCGCCGACGTGAGCCACTTTCTGGCGGGACGCGGGCCGTTCGACGGTTTGCTTCGTCATGGGGACGGTGAAACAATCCCGCCGCTGAACCGATAGCATAGGACACAGGGGGAAATCGCATGAAGGTTGACGGTGGGGTCGGCTGGGAGCTCGACACGGTAGGCGCGCAGGCGCAGGAGCTGGAGGAGATGGGCTATTCCGGCGTCATGACCGCAGAAACCTCGCACGATCCGTTTTTTCCGTTGCTGGTGGCGGCCCAGAACACGAGTCGGGTGGACCTGATGACGTCGATTGCCGTGGCGTTCGCCCGCTCGCCCATGATACTGGCCAACATCGGGCACGATCTGAACGCTGCCTCCAGGGGCCGATTCGTGCTGGGCCTCGGCTCGCAGATCAAACCGCACATCACCAAGCGTTTCAGCATGCCGTGGTCCCATCCGGCGGCGCGTATGCGCGAGTTCATTCTGGCGATGCGCGCCATCTGGGCGAACTGGCACAACGGCGAGGATCTCGCGTTCACGGGTAAGTTCTACACCCACACCCTGATGACGCCGTTCTTCACGCCCACCAACAACGAGTACGGCGCGCCCCGGGTGTTTCTCGCGGCCGTCGGCCCGCTGATGACCGAGGTGGCGGGGGAGGTGGCGGACGGCGTGATCATCCACGCCTTCAGCACCGAGAAGTACATCCGCGAGACGACCCTGCCCGCCCTGGAGCGCGGGTTTGCCAAGTCGGGCCGCAAGCGGTCGGACTTCGAGATCAGCTACCCGGTGTTCGTGGTCACCGGCAAGAACGAGGAGGAGATCGATCAGGCCAAGGTGGCGACGAAGCAGCAGATTGCCTTTTACGGCTCCACCCCGGCATACAAGCCCGTGCTGGACAGCATCGGCGTCGGCGAGCTGCAGGGCGAGCTCAACGCGATGTCCAAGCAGGGGCGCTGGGAGGAGATGGGCGGTCTGATCGACGAGTCGATCATGAAAGAGTTCGCCGTCGTCGGCGAGCCGGACACCATCGCCGGGCAGATTCTCAACCGCTACGGCGACATCATCGATCGCACCTCGGCAGCCTACGCCCACATCGGCAAGGAAGACCGGGCAGGGATCATTGCCGAGCTGACGGCGGCATAGACGGCAGCGCGGGTTACGCAGGGCTCAGGAGGGGGCGGTATGAAGGTCGACGCGGGAATCGGTACGGATCTTCACAAGGTGCCGGATCAGGTGAGGGCCATCGAGCGCGCCGGCTACGACGGTGTGCGCACGGCAGAGATGAACCACGATCCGTTCTTCCCGCTGCTGCTCGCCGCGGAGCACAGCCAGGAGGTCGAGCTGATCACCTCCATTGCCGTGGGCTTCGCCCGCTCGCCCATGATCCTGGCCAACATCGGCCACGATCTGAACGCCTATTCCCGGGGGCGCTTTACGCTGGGGCTCGGGTCCCAGATCAAGCCTCACATCACCAAGCGTTTCAGCATGCAGTGGGGCGCGCCCGCCGCGCAGATGCGGGAGCTGGTGCTCGCCATGCGGGCGATCTGGGCCAACTGGTATGACGGCGCGCCGCTGGAGTTCGTGGGGGAGTACTACCGGCACACGCTGATGACCCCGGCATTTACGCCGGAGAATCGTGAGTACGGGGCGCCGAAGGTCATTCTGGCGGCAGTGGGTCCGCACATGACAGAGGTCGCCGGCGAGGTAGCCGACGGGATGATCATCCACCCCTTCAGCACGCTGCCGTACATCGAGTCGGTGACCCTGCCGGCCATCGAGCGCGGCCTGGCGAAATCCGGACGGAGCCGGGACGACTTCGAGATCTCCTACTCATGCTTCGTGGTCACCGGGCGGACGGAGGAGGAGTTCGCGGCCGCCAGGAAGGCAGCCAGAGAACGCATCGCATTTTATGGCTCGACGCCGGCCTACAAGGGGGTGCTCGAGGCCATCGGCGTCGGCGAGCTTCAGAGTGAGCTCAATGCCATGTCCAAGCAGGGACGCTGGCAGGAGATGGGCACGCTGATCACCGACGACATCCTCGATGCCTTCGGGGTGGTGGGAGAGCCCAGTGACATCGCGGCCGAGATGCTCGCCCGCTACGGCAGCTTCACAGACCGGACGTCCGCCTCGTTCCCGGTGGCCGACGACGCGGAGCGCCAGGCCATTATCGCCCGACTTCGGGCCGGCTGAATTCGTTCGTTCACTTGTCTTAAATGACGCTGCGCGCACGCCGTCGTCTGACAAGTTATCCCACGCAAATCATCCCCCGCGCCGCATCGGTCGATCGCGTAATCGAAGCAATCATGGCCCTTCTTATATCATTTTGTTATGAAAACAGGGGCGAGATGACGTTGATCGTGTGCCGTG
>JASFLG010000432.1:0-4349 GCA_050118205.1 Pseudomonadales bacterium | reverse complement strand
GGGCCACTGGACCAGATCTTCGATCCGGTTCTCACCAGCTACACGGCCGGCGTCGGTCATCTGGCCGCGAGTACGCGTGTGCTGGCAACGCCCACCGATCCCAACGCCACGATGATCATCGCGGGTGCTGACGTCACGACGGGTGAGCCGAGCCCTCCGCTGCCGCTCGCGGTTGGCGATACGGATCTTTCCATCGAGGTCGCCGCCGAGGACGGCGTCACTCGAAGAACGTACGACGTCACGGTGACCCGGGATGCATTGGCCTCGCTCGCCCAGCAGGCGTACGTCAAGGCAACCAACACGGATGCCGACGACCGCTTCGGCTACAGCCTGGCTCTCGTCGGCGATACGCTGCTCGCCGCCGCCCCCTACGAGCAGAGCCTGGCCACGGGCGTGGACGGCGATCAGGCCGGCAACACCGGGTCTGCCGTCGGCGCCGTCTACCTGTACGAGCGCTCCGCCACCACCTGGGCGGCGACCCACTATCTCAAGGCATCGAACAGCAATGACGGCGACCGTTTCGGCTGGTCGGTCGCGGCCACCGAAGATGCGCTCGTCGTCGGCGCACCGAACGAGCAGAGCCGCGACGGCACCGAGAGCGACAACAGCGGCAACGCGGTCGGTGCGGCGTACGTCTTCGATCCGGACGTTGCCGGTGCACCTGCGCAGATCGACTACCTCAAGGCATCGAACCCCGACGATCTCGACCGGTTCGGCAGCGCGGTGGCCGCGGCGCCCGGGAGGATTCTCGTCGGCGCACCGCAGGAAGCGAGCAACTCCACCGGCGTGAACGGCAATGGTGCCGACAACAGCCATCCGGGCGCCGGCGCCGCCTATCTCTTCGAGTCGACCGCCGGGGACTTCACCCAGGTCGCTTATCTCAAGGCATCGAACGCAGACAGCGGCACGGACAGCCAGTTCGGCAATGCCGTTGCGCTCTCCGGCGACACGATGGCGGTCGGCGCCTGGCGCGAGAGCAGCGGCGCGACCGGTGTCGGCGGCGACCAGAGCGATACCAGCCAGCCTGCGTCCGGGGCCGTGTACGTTTTCGAAGCGAACGCAGCTGCCTGGTCTCAGACGGCGTACGTGAAGGCATCCAACGCCGCGCAGGGCGACAATTTCGGCGCCGCGGTGGCGCTCGACGGTGATCTGCTGGCGGTAGGTGCACCGGGTGAGGACAGCGCCGAGCAGGACTCCGGCGCGGTCTACGTGTTCGCCCGCGACGCCGGCGGAAGCTGGACCCAGGAAGCTTTCCTCAAGGCGCAGATCCCCGGGATGGGCGATCTGTTCGGCAGCCAGGTCACGCTGGCGGGCAACCTGCTCGCCGTCGGCGCCATCGACGAGCGCTCGGACGGCACCGGGATCAACCCGCCGGACACCAACGAGAACGCGGTGAGCTCCGGGGCGGTTTACCTCTTCGAACGCGACGGCACCGGCAGCTGGAGCCAGATCGCTTTTGTGAAGCCCGGCAACACGGATCCGGGCGACCGCTTCGGCTGGTCTCTGGCCTTCGCCGGCGACACCCTGGCCGTGGGCGCCCGAAACGAGCAGAGCAACGCCCGGGGCGTGGACGGCAACCCGCTATCGAACGCACTGTCGGGTGCGGGTGCCGTCTATCTGTTCCGCTGACGGTGTCTCGTTCCGCTGACGGCCCTTCGCTGAAGGCTCCGTTCAGGCTTCGCTGAGCGCCGTCACCACCTGATCGATCACCGCGTCGGCTTTGGCGCGCATCTCGTCGTCGGTCGCATCCTGGATCGGATGCGCCACCAGCACGCATCGGGCATCCGTCATGCCGAGCGCCGCCGCCTGCACCTTGGCCGCCTCCTCAAACTCCGTGGAGGCCAGCGAGACAGCCGGCTTTCCCTGAATCTCGAACCATACCGTGTCATGCAAACTGCACGTGGTACAGGAGCCTCAGTCGGCCAGCGCCTCGACGATGAAGTCGTTGTCGCGCAGGATCTCGGCTCGCAGCGAGTCAGGCGCGGGCTTGGTGAACGTGGGCTTCGCGTAGCGCCGGATCTCGATCCCCGGTAGCCGCTCTGAGAGCAGTGCTTCCAGCCGATCGAGCAGGACGTTGCCGCGTGGCTTCGAGATATCGAGAAGCGCGAGCGTCCCGGTGATGTTCCCCGTGCGCGGCGCCAGCTGCCGCGTGACCGGAACCCGCTCGTCGGTCGGGTCCAGAATCGTAGTCATTCATGCCTCCTCTATCTTTTTCGACACCGAGATGGAGCCGATCTCGCCGGTCGCCCACCCGTGAAAGGCCCCGGAGAACTTACCGGCGTCCGAACCCGCCACCACGATGTGAATGTCATCGGGGGATCTGAACTTCGGCAACCTGCGAGCCTTCGCCTCGTCATCCATGGCCTCATAAGCTGCCTTCTTGAAGCCTACTCCGGAGATCTCGTCCTCCACAAGCTCGCCCAGCGGGCGCGCCGTCACCTCCTGAATCCGATCACGGATGGCCTTCTTGTCGTAGCCGTCCCGCATGAGGGTGTCCACGTGCTCGGGGCACACCACGAGCAGCACCTCGGTGGCGAAGTGCGCCTTCGGGTTGAAGGCGGATTCGAGCGAGAGCCCGAAGCTCCCGGCCAGCTGTGGCGCGTGCCGTGAATCCTGGTCCACGATCAAGGTCGGCCCGCTTGTCATGGTGAAGGCGGTGACCACCGAGTCGTCCGCGGCGAACCCCCGTTCCACGTGCAGCGCCGGCCACGGGCTGCGCTCCTCCCACTCGGCGAAGCACATCGTGAACTTCATCGGGTTGCCCAGCGTGGAGCGTTCCGTCCCGCCGGGCTTCGCGCCACCTATGTTACGTACCGCCAGACGAACGGCTCTGCCGATGGTGGCATTGGCGCGGTTACCCTGCCCGAGCGCGCCGAGCTTCATGTTCATACCGATCCGCTCCCGGATCGGCCCGTTGACCACCAGCACCGGGCTTGCGCCCATGGTCGTCGCCATCACCCCGTGGATGTTGTAGGCCTCCGTGAGAATAGCCTCCGTGGCAGCGAGGATCACCGGCAGGTACTCGGGCCGGCACCCGGCCATCACCGCGTTGATGGCGAGCTTCTCCACGGTGACCTCGCCCATGTTCGGCGGCATCACCCCGAGCACCTCCCGGGGATCCCGCCGGGTTCCCGCGAGCATTCTGAGCACCCGCTCCGGTGTCGGCGGCACCAGCGGCAGGCCGTCGGAGAAGCCCTGGTCGAACATGAACTCGAACTCGTCGTCCGCCGGCGCAATCTCGATCCGGCGCGCCCTGAGCGGCGAGTTCTCCGACTCGGCGCGCAGACGCTCGGCGATCACCGGATCCACGGACAGGGACCCGCAGCCCGGCCGCCATTCGGGGAGCGCGTCCCAGTCCAGACCAACCCCGGCATCACCGGCCAGCCGCTCGGCCAGTTCACGCCACTCCTCGCGCACGAAGCCGACCAGCATGCGCTCGAGCCGCCCGTCCTCATCCACCAGAAACAGGCTCGGGACGGTATCGATGTCGTACGCGAACGAAACCTTGAGGCGGGAGTCGTCGAGCAGGGCAAACCCCGGACGGTAGGTGTCCGCGAGCGCCGCGTTGCCGGTCTGCGTCTGACCGGCCACGAAGAAGTCGAACTGGCCGTGGGAAGCCGAGTACAGCGCGTTCAGGACCGGCATGGCGAGGTGGCAGGTCGGGCAATCGTCCTTGACGAAGCAGACGACGGCCGGACGGCCGGACGGAAAGCTCGTCTCGTGGCCCTCGCCGTCTGCCAGCAGGAACGGCGGCAGCGTTTCTCCGCTGTGCATGGACGCATCTCTCCGGAAGACATTTCCGGATTGACCGTACCCCAGAATCGTGCCCCTTGCACGCGTGCGCCTTTCTGCACGCGTGCGCTTTTCGCACGCCTGCGCTTTTCGCACGCCTGCGCCTTCCTGCAGGTGCCGGCCTCCCGGTTGCCCGGACCCGCGTGGAGATTTACCCTTTGGCGAACCGATCAACGCGGAGAACGGCGGTGAGTGAAGCGAGCACCTCGATCCTGGACATCGAAACCCTGACGCCACACATCGGCGCCGAGATTCGCGGCGTCGACCTCAGCAAGCCGCTCGGGAACGACGAATTCAGCGCCATCTACCAGGCCTGGCTGGACTGGAAAGTGCTCGTGTTCCGCGACCAGCACCTGGATCGCGAGCAGCACAAGGCGTTCGGCCGCCGTTTCGGCCGGCTGCACGTACACCCCATGCAGCACAGCTACGGCGGCGACCCCGAGATCCTCACGGTGAAGACCACCGCCAAATCGCGCTATACGGCGGGTGACGGCTGGCACACCGACGTCACCTGCGACGAGATTCCGCCGCTCGGATCGATGCTCTACATCACGGAA
>JASFLG010000431.1:0-4360 GCA_050118205.1 Pseudomonadales bacterium | reverse complement strand
CATCGATCGCGCCAGCGACGTGGCCGATGCGCTCATAGCTGCCGGTGTGGACACGGACGGGTTCGACGTCTACGTGCAGGAGGAGGGTCTGGCCGAGCTCGCCGCACAGCGTGAAGCCGCCGTGGCTTCGGGTGGCTTTGCGACGCCCGCCTTGCTCCTGGATGGTGAGGCGTTCCTGGGGCGTCAGCACCTGCCTTATCTCGCCTACCGGTTGCGTCGCCAGGGAGAGGGCGTTTGAACTGGGATCAGCCTTACACGGCCGCGCGATCGCCGGTCTGCGCAGCCAACGTGGTGGCCACCTCCCAGCCGCTGGCGACCCAGGCCGGGGTCGATGCGCTGCGTCGTGGTGGCAATGCCGTCGATGCCGCCCTCGCCACGGCCATTACCCTCACCGTGGTCGAACCGAACAACAACGGTCTCGGCAGCGATGCCTTCGCCATCGTCTGGGATGGTCGTTCGCTCACGGGATTGAATGCCTCCGGTCGGGCGCCGGCACGGATGACCCGCGAACGTTACGCCGGCCGGACGCGGATGCCGAACCGGGGCTGGGAGGCGGTGACCGTGCCCGGAGCGGTCAGTGCGTGGGTGGCCCTGTCGGAGCGCTTCGGTCGGCTGCCGTTCGCCGACCTGTTCGACGCCGCGATCGGCTATGCCGCCGACGGTTTTCAGGTGGGCCCGAAGACGGCCTACTACTGGCGGCTGGCCGAGCAGGTCTACGCGGACTTTCCGGACTTCGCCGAGCACTTCCTGCCGGCGCCGGCAGCCGGCGAGCGCTTCCGGCGCCCGGACCTGGCGAAGAGTCTCGAACGCATTGCCGCGTCCCGCGGCGCGGACTTCTACGAGGGCGAGCTGGCCCGACGGATCGCCGCCGCTGCCGAGGCGGCCGGCGGCCCGCTCGCGGCATCGGATCTGGCGTCGCATCGCGCAGACTGGGTAACGCCCATCGGGCAGAGTTATCGGGCCGTGACCCTGCACGAGATTCCGCCGAACGGGCAGGGCCTGGCAGCACAGATCGCGCTGGCCATACTCGCGGAGGACGGGCCGGCCCCGTTCGACGATGCGGCCGGCGTGCACCGGCAGATCGAAGCGATGAAGATCGCCATCCGCGCCGCGTTCGAGCACTTCGCGGATCCGGACGTCATGCGTCTGTCCCCCGAGTCGCTGCTCGAGCCGGGCAGCATCGCCCGGGCCGCGGCGAGCATCCGGGACAACGCCGCCGAGCCTGCGCCCGTGGCGTTGCCGGTGGGACACGACACCGTGTATCTGTGCGCCGCCGATAGCGAAGGCATGATGGTGTCGTTCATTCAGTCCAACTATCAGGGGTTCGGCTCGGGTGTGGTGATTCCGGGCACGGGTATCGCCCTGCAGAACCGGGGGTACGGATTTTCGCTGGACCCGGCGCATCCCAACTGCGTGGCTCCCGGAAAACGGCCGTTCCACACCATCATTCCGGGGTTCGTCACCGAGGACGGGGCACCGAAGCTCGCTTTCGGCGTGATGGGTGGGCACATGCAGCACCAGGGTCACGTGCAGATGGTGCAGCGGATCTTCGATCAGGGAGAGAACCCTCAGGCCGCCAGCGACGCGCCGCGCTGGCATGTGTTCGAGGACTTCAGCGTCGGCCTGGAACGCGGCTTCCCGGAGGTAGTGGCCGACGGGCTTCGAGCCCGGGGACATCGTGTGCGCTACGTGGACGAGGAGCATGTCTTCGGCGGCGCCCAGCTGATCCTGAAGACGACGGGCGGCTACGTGGCCGGATCGGACCACCGCAAGGAAGGTCAGGCCGCCGGTTTCTGAGCACAGCGCCCCCTGTTTCCGTTTCGCCCGGTGCCGCTCCTAGCCTAGCGCCCGGCTCTGAGCAGGCCGCCGAGGCCGGCATGCTCCAGCGTGTCGGCAATCTCGGCACGGACGACCCGTACATCGGTATGGCTGAGGAGCCTGTTCGCCAGTGTCCGTGCTTGCGTGCTCGAGACGCTGCGAACGATACGTTTTACGCGGCCGAGCGCGGAGGGCGCAACGCTGAGCTCGTCCACATCCATGCCGACAAGAGGCACCACGCCCAGCGGATCGCTCGCAAGCTCGCCGCACACGGATACCTTCCGGCCGCAGCTGTGCGCGGCTTCGATGATCGCGTGGATGGCGCACAACACTGCCGGTTGAAGATGATCGTGCAGCGAGGCCACTTCCCGATTCTCTCGCGCTGCCGCCATCACGTACTGGGTCAGATCGTTGGTACCGATCGAGAAGAAATCAATATGTCGGGCCAGCGCCGTCAGTTGGAACAGGAGTGACGGGACCTCCACCATGACGCCAATCGGGACTTCCTTCGTTTCGATTCCGTCCGCCGCCAGGCTCGCACGCGCATGGCGGATGAGGCCGATCGCCTGGTCGACCTCCGTCACGGTGCTCACCATCGGCAACAACAGACGCAGGTTGTCGAAACCCAGGGAGGCGCGCAGCATCGCCCGTATCTGGCTCACGAATATCTCCGGATGGTCCAGGCTGATCCGGATACCACGGGCGCCAAGGAAGGAATTGCGCTCGGTGCCGGGGAGGTACGAGAGCGGTTTGTCGCCGCCCACGTCCAGCGTTCGCATGACCACCGGTTCGGGCGCGAAGGCTTCGATGATTTTGCGATACGTCTCCAGCTGCTCCCCTTCTGACGGGAGAGAATCCCGCAGCATGAAGGGAAACTCCGATCGATAGAGCCCGACGCCCTGGGCTCCGGCTCGTGACCGATCGACGTCTGCCGACAGCGAGATGTTGACGCGCACGGGTATGTCGATGCCATCCAGAGTCCGGGCGTGGCGGGTCTCGTCTGCGCGGAGTTCCTCCGCCAGCGCCAGTTCCTCGCGTTCCAGGCGCTGGTACTCGACCAGAACGGCGGGCAGGGGGTTGGCGACCACGCGGCCGGCGTAGCCATCTACTACGAGCAGGCATCCGCCGTACGTCTCGCGAGGCAATTCGCCGATACCCATCACCGCCGGAATGCCCAGCGACCGCGCCAGCAGTGCCGCGTGCGAGAGCGTCGAACCTTCGAAGCTCACGATCCCGCCAAGCTTCTCTGCCGGCACCCCGGCCATCCGGACGAGATTGACCTCGGTTCCCACCAGGACGCAGCGGTCCGGATACGTCTCACGGGTGGCGTCCGAAAGATGCAGCAGCAACAGCCTGCCCACCGCGCGCACGTCCTCGGCGCGCGTCCGAAGGCGCTCATCCTCTGCCGCCATCAGGGCGTCCCCGAGAGTGACCACCGTTTCTCTGATGGCTGTCGGCGCCCACTTGCCGGCACGGATGCGCGCGAGCACGGCTTCGGCAAACAGGTCGTCGGTCACGATCTGCCGATACACGTCCAGGACCTCGTCGAGCCCGTCGGGCCGGAGATCTCTAAGGCGCTCGCGCCCGGCGTGGAGCTCGACGAGCAGACTCCGAACCGCCTGCTGGTAACGCTCCGCTTCCGCGGCAGGATCGTCGGCCTGGCGGTCCGGGACCCGTTCGAGATCCGTCAGAAGTGCAGGAAAAACGGCGCGGGCAATCGCAACACCCGGCGCGCCGGCCACACCGCTGAATCGCGCCTGCGCGGAGGATTCCCGGTCGGCTCCGTGCGGCGCCGCATAGGCCAATTTGCGCAGCGCGATCGCGACCTGCACCGACAGTGTCAGCAGCACCGCCTCGTCGGCATCGGAGATCGCCTGACGGGCGACACCGTGCAGCACGATCGCCCCGACCACCCGGCGGTCGCGCCTGATTGGCACCCCCAGCATGGCCATGGAGTCCCGTGCGCGATTGCGGCTTCCTGCCGGGCCATTCGCCGACGGCTTCCCCGACGCGGTCTGCGGCTCCTCCAGCCAGTACAGCCTCCCGTCACCGACAAAACGTGCAAGCTCGCCAAGGTGGGTGATGCCGTGGTCGATGCCCTCGCTCGCTGCGAGCAGCAGATGCCCGGACTGCTCCTCCTCCAGGTACACCGAGCACGTAGCTACCTTCAGCGCGCCCTGCACCTCCCTGACGACGGCGTGCAGAAACTCGTCCCGACTCGACGAATCGTCAATGAGCTGAGCGATGCGCGCCGCGGAGTATGCCATCACCTGTCTCCCTGAAGGCTCACGCCGGCATGGACCCCACAATACCGTATCTCCGGGTGAGGGAGACTGCGCGTTACTGCGTATACCGGTGACGGTTGGCGAGCGTTACGCTTGAACCTGCTCGGCCGTGGGCGCTGCGGCGCTTGGTTCGAAGCGTTCAGGCGGCCGGATGCTGGCGCGGCCCGTCGACGGCTGCCGCGTGGCGGTTGAAGAAGTCCCGCCAGCAGGCCTTGCCGATGCGATCGTAGTCGCGCATGGCATCGATCATGGCCCGG
>JASFLG010000430.1:0-4377 GCA_050118205.1 Pseudomonadales bacterium | reverse complement strand
CAGCGCGTTTGCCGCCGCCGGCCTGGCGGCCGGTGCCAGGCTGGAGCTCGAGTGCTGGGCGGAGGAGTGACTCCGATCCGGCCCGAAGGGTCCCGCGTCGGACCCTGAACGGCGATCCGGCCGTCGCCATTGCCCTGGCCCGGTCCATCTGCGAATCTTTCCCGTTCGTCCAACTGGGGAGGTACCGAATGATCCGGATCCACCGGGCGCTGTCCGCTCGCTCATGTCTCGGCGAGCAGGCTCGCCGCCTCGTCACCGTTCTCGCCGTCCTGTTCCTGGCCGCCTGCAGCCCGGAAGAAAAGACCGAAACCGCGGCGACCGCCGCTCCCCCGATGACCGCGGACCTGGTGCTGCGCGGCGGCAAGGTAGCCACCGTCGACCCGGCGCACCCTGAGGCCGAGGCCGTCGCCGTCTCCGGCGCCGAGATCCTGGCGGTCGGCAGCAACGAGGACATCGCCCCATACATCGGCGACGACACCGAGGTGGTCGAGCTGGGCGGACGGTTCGTGATGCCCGGCTTCATCGAGGGACACGGCCACTACATGAGCCTCGGCCGTTCCAAGCAGATCCTGGACCTGACCACGATCCGCAACTGGGACGAAGCGGTGAACATGGTGGCCGTCGCCGTAGACAAGGCCGAGCCGGGAGAGTGGATCTTCGGCCGCGGCTGGCACCAGGACAAGTGGGACAGCGTGCCGGAAGGCGCCGTGGACGGTGTACCCGTGAACACCACGCTGAACATGGTCTCGCCCGACAACCCAGTACTGCTCGGTCATGCCAGCGGCCACGCCGCCTTCGCCAACGACGCCGCCCTGGCCGCCGCCGGCATCGATGCCGATACGCCGGACCCGGCCGGCGGCACCATCCTGCGGGACGCCGACGGCAGGGCCACCGGCCTGCTGCGCGAGACGGCCCAGCGCCTGGTCAACGATGCCGTCGATCAGTACCAGTCGGGACTGACTGCCGAGGAGACGGACCAGGTGATGCGCGAGCGGGTCTTCCTGGCAGGTCAGGAAGCCCTGCGCCACGGCGTCACCTCATTTACGGACGCGGGCAGCTCTTTCGAGACCATCGATTTCTTCAGAAAGCTGGAGGACGAAGGGGCGCTACCCGTGCGTCTGTACGTGATGGTCCGCTACCAGACCCCGGAAGAGATGGACGAACACCTGGACGAGTACAAGATGCTCCCCGAAGGCAACGACTTCCTCACCGTACGCTCCATCAAGCACCAGATCGACGGCGCCCTGGGTTCCCACGGCGCCTGGCTGCTCGAGCCTTACACGGATCTCCCCACCACATCGGGCCTGGTGCTCGATCCGGTGGACGAGATCGAGCGCACCGCCGACATCGCCATCCGACACGGATTTCAGCTGAACACCCACGCCATCGGTGATCGTGCCAACCGGGAGACGCTGGACATCTATCAGCGCGCTTTCGAGCGCGCCGGCGTCGACGGACACCCGCTGCGCTGGCGGATCGAGCACGCCCAGCACATCGACCCCGCCGACGTGCCCCGCTTTGCCGGTCTCGGGGTGATCGCCGCGATGCAGGGTGTGCACTGCACCTCCGACGGCCCCTGGGTACCGTCCCGTCTGGGCGAGGAGCGTGCCAGGTCGACGTCGTATCTCTGGCGCGATCTGATCGATTCCGGCGCGGTAGTCGGCAACGGCACGGACGTCCCCGTGGAGCCCATCGACCCCATCGCCTCGTACTACGCGTCGGTCTCGCGCATGACCAAGGACGGCACCCGCTTCTATCCGGAGCAGGCCATGAGCCGCCAGGAGGCGCTGGAGAGCTACACGATCAACAACGCCTACGCGGCCTTCGAAGAAGACATCAAGGGGTCACTCACCCCGGGCAAGCTGGCGGACATCGTGGTCCTGTCTCAGGACCTGCTGACGGTCCCCGAGGCCGAGATTCCCCAGACCCAGGTCGACATGACCATCCTGGGCGGCGCTGTGGTCTACCGTCGCGATGGAGCCTGATCCCTGCACGCGCACAGATGATTTTTGACAAGGATGTCAGCACAGGGAGAGCGGCGTGAGAATCGGCAGGCGCTGGCTGTATCTGGCCGCCGGTATCGTGGTCTACGCGCTCGCAGGCTTCTTCCTGGCACCCTGGCTGGTGGAGCGAACGCTCGTCTCCACCCTGAAGGAGCGTCTCGCCCTGGATACCACCCTGGACGACCTCCGGATCAACCCGTTCACCTTCACGCTCACCGTCGACGGCTTCCGGGCAACCCCGGCGGACGGTCCGTCCGTGCTCGCCTTCGATCGCCTGTTCGTGAACTTCGAGCTCTCGAGCCTGTTCCGCTGGGCATGGCGCTTCGATGAGCTGCACCTGATCCGACCCGAAATGCACCTGGAGCGCCTCGGCGAGACCGACACCAATCTCTCCCGGTTGGCGGACACCTGGGCCGCCATGAGCCCGAGCCAGCCACAGGAGCCTGAACAGACGCCGGAACCGGACGACGCAGGCGGGCCCGTCCGGCTCATGGTCGCCGATCTGCAGATCATCAACGGCAGCGTGACGCTCACCGACCGATATCGGGAGGAGCCGTTCGAGACCGAGTTCGCGCCCATCAACCTGGTGGTCACGGACCTGTCCACGCTGCCCGACAGCCGCGGTCAGCAGCGGGTGACCATCCGTACCGAATCGGGCGCCGAGCTCGCCTGGACCGGAACGCTGGCCGTCAACCCCCTGTCGGTGACCGGGAGCGTCACGCTCACCGGCAGCTACACGCCGCTCCTGTTCGACTACTTCCACGACCAGCTGGGCTACCCCATCGGGCTCGCCGGCGGACACCTCGACGGTCGCCTCGACTACAGCGTCGGCATGGACGAGGCGGACAAGCTATCCGTGCACATCGACGACCTGGGCGGCACCCTGAGCGACGTGGCGATCACCCAGCCGGACCATCCCAACCTGCTGGAGATCGGCGCGATCAGCGTCAGCGGCGGCAGCCTGGCCTGGCCGGAGCAGGTGGTGCACATCGACGACATCCATCTCGACCGGGTACACATCGACGCCTATCGCGCGGCAGACGGCTCCTATCTGCCGTCGCCGCGCGCACCCGCAGCCTCGACACCACCCGACGACCAGGCCCCGACCGAGGTGGCCGCCGAGGCGGCGGCAGATGCCGACAATCCGGACGGAACCGGGGCACCACCCGCACCGGAAGCGCCAGCCGGAACCGACAACGCGCCCACCTGGTCGCTCACCGCCGATACGCTGCGGCTCACCGGCTGGATGATCGACCACACGGACACCTCCCTCGAGAACGGCCAGGTGGGGATCTCGAATCTGAACCTGACACTCGAGGCGCTGAGCAATGCGCCGGGCCAGTCCATGCCGCTGCACCTCGATCTCACGCCAACGCTCGGCGGCCGCATCTCGCTCGATGGCAGCGTCACCGTGCTGCCGGAGCCCCTCCTGAATGCGGAGCTCTCCGCCGAGGATGTGCCGCTGGCCATCGGCCAGCCTTATCTGGATACCGTGGCCCACGTCGGCATCAGTGACGGCAGGGTGGGCCTGCACGGGATCCTGACGAGCGGCCGCGAGACCCCCGTGCGCTATGAAGGCGACTTCCGCATCGTCGACCTGGAGCTCACCGACCGGGTACAGGATGAGCGCCTGGTCGCCTGGAAGGAGCTGGCGATCGACCGCCTGGCAGCGAGTCCGAGCGCGCTCGAGCTGTCGATCCTGAGCCTCGATTCGCCCTACGCCCGGATCGAAGTGGAGCAGGGGGGCCGCACCAATCTCGACCAGCTCGTGACGACTCGAGACCACGCGCCCGCACCGGACACCTCGCAGGAGGGCGACGGGAAGGGGAACGACACAGCCGAAGACGGCGAACCGTTCGTGCTGGCCATCGGTGAAACGCGGATCAAGGACGGCAGCGCCCGTTTCCAGGACCGCAACCTGCCGCTGCCCTTCGAGGCCGACGTCACAGCGCTCACCGGCAGCCTGTCGACGCTGGCATCGAACAGCTCGGCAGCCGCCAGGGTTGCCATCGAAGGCCAGGTGAACGAGTACGGCCGGCTGAAGATCGACGGCAGCCTGCAGCCCTTCTCGCCAACCAGGGGCACGGACGTCGATGTCGCATTCAGCAACGTCGAGCTGCCACGCATGTCTCCGTACACGATCAAGTTTGCCGGTCGCCGTATTGCCGACGGCCGCACGGACCTGACGCTGAGCTACAGGATGGTCGACGGCCAGCTCGAGGGCGACAACCATCTGGTGATCCGCAGCCTGCGCCTGGGCGAGAAGGTGCCGAGTCCGGGCGCCATGAATCTGCCGCTCGACCTGGCCGTCGCTCTGTTGAAGGATCCTTCCGGGGTGGTGGACTTCAGCTTTCCGGTGTCCGGCTCCCTGAAC
>JASFLG010000429.1:0-4378 GCA_050118205.1 Pseudomonadales bacterium | reverse complement strand
CAGGCGACCGTCGCCCCTGTGGCAACGCCTGCTTCCCTGGCTGATCACTCTTGCCTGCTTCGGCTACCTGTACTACCGCGTATCGGGACAGACGCCGGAAGGTGAATCCGTGATCGGCTATCTGGCCAACATCTTCGCTTCGGTGAACTGGGTGGCGTGGCTCGCCCTCATGATCCCCTACTCCTGCGCCTACCTGCTCATCGATACGGCTGTGCTCTGGCGGGTCATCCGCTGGTTCAACGCGGACATCCCCTACCGCGACCTCCTGCCGGTGCGCGCGAGCACGTACATCATCTCGATCCTGAACGAGCAGGTCGGCAAGGGTGCGATGGCCGTCTATCTGAACCGCAGGGAGGGGGTGCCGGGCTGGGAAGTGGCCTCCAGCATGCTGTTCATCATGTTCTGCGAGTTCTTCTATCTCACCACCTGGGCGCTGATCGGAGTCTCCGTATCCTGGGACATCGTTCCGCCCATCTTCCACAAGATTCCCTACATCGCCATCGGCGCGGCGCTGTTTCTCGCGCTGTTCATCTGGTTCTTCCGCTCGGAGCGGTTCGCCGAGGTCGGCCTCCGGCAGAAGCCGCTGCTGAAGAGCTTTCACCAGGCGAGGTGGTACTACTATGCAATCGTCATCCTCGTCCGCTCCCCTGCGCTGCTGCTCGCGGTGCTGGTGTACTCGCTCGCTGCGGGCCTGTTCGGGGTGGAGATCCCCCTGCTGCAGATGATCGGCGTGCTGCCGCTGATCTTTTTCGGCACGCTCATTCCCGGCCCCTTCCGGGCCTTCGCGGTGGCGCTCTGGCCGACCCTGTTTCCGGAGCATATCGGGGCGATGACGATCTTCGGCTTCGTGCAGCACAACTTCTTTCTGCTGTTCAACGCCGGGATCGGCCTGCTGTTCCTGCGCCGCGCAAACCGGGAGATGTTCAGCGGCACGGCGGCGCCAGGCGCCGCCGGTCGTTGACGCAGCGCGTCGCGCGCCTGCTAGAAGACCAGATCGAACCGGGCGAAGACGTTGCGTCCGTAGCCCGGCAGGCGCTCGCCCACCGCAATCGCCGGATTGCCCGCCACCCTGTTGACGCCGCCGAGGTGGTCCCGGAAGACCCGATCGGTCAGATTTTCGACGCCTGCCGACAGGCGCACCGAATCGTTCAGATGCCAGTAACCCTGCAGGTTGAAAGTGGCATAGCCGGCCGACCCGGCCTCGCCGTTGAATGCCGCCACGTGGTTCTGCCTGGCCGCGAAGAAGCTCTCCAGCATCGCGCCCCAGCGTGACCGGGTGTACGACAGCGCCACCAGCCCGTTCAGCGGCGCAATCCGGTAGAGGTCGTCGTGCGCCGTTTTGCCACGGACGTAGTTGAGAACACCGGAAAGTGCCCAACGCCCGGCGAGCGTGATACTCCAGTCGACGTCGAGACCGTAGAGCGTCGCATCGATGTTCTGAAACTCCAGCGGGTCCGGTCTGCTGGTGCCGTTCATCATGTTCATCATGCGCACGAACGCGACCGCTGCCGTATTGGTCGATGGGGCACCCTCGATGTAATTCTTCACGTCGCGGTAGAAGATGCGTGGGGCCAGGTTCAGACGGCCGCCATCGAAATCGAATCCGACCTCCACCTCGCGGGCAACCTCTGGGTCCAGATCGATCTGACCCGTGTAGGTGCGTCCGTCGGCGAGCCCGGCCGTCGCCTCGAGCGGCAGCCACAGATAGCGTTCCTGATAGGAAGGCGCCCGCGTCTTGCGGGCGGCGCCCACGTAGTAGCTCATCCGTTCGCTCGCCGCAAAGCGGAGCTTGGCCACCAGATCCACGTCATGGTCGGTGACGCTGCGGTCGGCGTCGTTGAAGGCATCCCGCAGGGCAACGGCCGGCGGCATACCGGATACGGCGGGGGTGGCGTCTACCTCGCCGGCATCCGTTCGAACCCGGTTGTAGCGAACCCCCAGCTCCAGGGACAGCGGCTGGCTGAGGGCAAACACCTTCTCGGCGTACGCGCCGAGCAGACGACGCTGCGCATCGTTGAAGCCGACGACGAAGAACGCCGCATTGTTCGGGTTGTCTATGTTCGAGTCGTGCCGCTCGTTGTAGGCATCGAACCCCAGACGCCAGCCGTTACGGACGAGCGACAGAGAGAGCCCCACGTTGTCGGCCGCCGTGATGTTGCGCCGGTAATCAGCCGGGCTCGCGGGTGGCATACGCAGCTCGTAGTTGGTCATGCCGTGGTCGATCCCACTCGCCCACAACCGCCCCTCGAGCTGCCAGGCATCACCATCGTAGCCGTAGCGGAGGCCGAACAGATCCGAGTCGATGTAGCGGATGTCCATCGGCAGCGCGGGCGTACCGGCATCACCCGTTTCGTTTCTGCCGTAGTCGAGCTGCAGCTCGTGCGCCCCGAGGCGAAGTCCGTAGCCGACGTCGAAACGGTCACGCTCGTAGGAGGTCGGCTCGATCCTGCCATCGGCGAACTCCGCATCGTCCGCGCGCTCCGAGAGCCCGGCGAGCTTGAGTCGCTGCTGCTCCGTAGCCGCCACCAGCGCGCCCGAGAGCAGTGATCCTTCGTTCACGGAGTTGACCCCCGCACGGACACGACCTTCGAGGCGCCGGCCGCTCTCCGCAAAATCTCCGTCCCATGTCCGGGCATCGACCACGCCGCCGATGGTCTCCATGCCGGCGCCGACGGAAGCGATGCCTCGGTGCACCTCGAGGGACTCCAGGTGCGCCGCGGGTGCGTAAGACAATGGCGGATCCATCCAGTTGGGGCCCCCGGGACTGATCACCTGGCCGTTGATGCGGGAGCTGACCCGCATCCGCGACATCCCACGATACTGAGCCATGCCCGAGATCGGCCCGTTCGTGACCACGCTCGCGCCGACGGCGCGCTTCAGGATCGAGGCCGAGTCCGGCGCCACGTCCAGGGTTTCTGCCAACTCGAAGAGCCGGGAATCGGCCTCGCCGACCACGACGATTTCCTCGATGGGTGGCGATCCGGTTGGCGCCGGCTCCTCGGCCAGCACCGTCTGCGCCAGCAGCAACGTGCCGGCCGCAAGGTAAGTCGTCGATCTTTTCATCTGTGCATCTCACAACGTTCCGGCCGCACCCTGCGGACGGATTCCCATGACAACGAAAGGTTCGTGGCGCGCGGCGTGCGCCACGCGCATGGGCTCAGGCGAGCGCCGGTGGTGCCCGGCTGGGATGATTGCGCGTGAGAGGAACGAGATTCGGCGCGTTGTAGCTCCACCGACCATAGCGGGCGGCGAGGCGCTGCCCCGCAGGAAGCGCCATGGTCGCGGCCAGGGCCACCGTGCCGAGGATGCTGCCGAGCGGGCAGTGCCCGTCGAGGCCCATGTCCGCCTTGTGCTTTCCGGAGGCCCCTTGATGATGGCCATGCACGTGGCCCAGAAAGCCCGGAGGCAGTCCTTCCGGACAGAGGATGACCGGCCAGCCGGACGAGATGCTTCCCGGCATGTATCCCGGCGGCGCCAGGCTCTGCAGCACCAGGGCCAGCGCAGCCGCGGCGAGCACCCGGCCTCGATGGCGACCTCGGCGCCGTGCCGGCGCAGTTCCCGGTTTCGACGGCACGACGATCACCGGGCCGTCAGATGCTTCTCGAGCAGCGCGTTCACCGTGCCGTCGCCGAGACGAAGCTCCAGCCACGTATCCACGAAGTTCTTGAGATCCGCATCCCGCGGCATCAGGTAGCCTTTTTCCTGGTAGGTCAGCGTGCGGCCCATTGTGCCGCAAAGGCCCGGGTTTTTCTGCGTCTGCAGCAGCACCTCGATGTTGTCCGTGACCATCACGTCCGCCTCGCCGGCGGCGAGTGCCGTGAAGATGGTCCGGTTGTCCGGATGCAGCACTTTCTGTGCCTGCCGCACGTGCTCGTCGACAAACGCCTCGTTCGTACCCCCAGGATTGACGATGATCCGCACATCCGGCTGATCGATGTCGGCCAGGGTCTTGAACCGGCGCTTGTCCTCACAGCGGGCGATGGCCGACTTGCCGCCCACGAAGTACGGCACGGAAAGGTAACCGACCCGGGCCCGTGCCGGGGTCCTCGAGACGCCGCTCATGGCGACGTCGTAACGCCCATCCAGCAGATCATCGATGAGCGTCGGCCAGCTCGTCCGGATCAGCTCGAGCCGCACGCCGAGGGCGACCGCCAGGTCGTGCGCCAGGTCCACGTCCATACCGGTGAAGGTCTCATCGTCGCCGGAGAACGAAAACGGTGCGTAGTCGCCCGTCGTGCCCACCCGGAGCACGCCGGTATCCAGTATCTGGGCGAGCCGGCTCGGATAGCGCTCGAGCGCAGCAACGGCAGAGAGCAGCTCGTCCGCCCGGTCGCGTTCCAGCCCATCCGTGCGCACGATCTCGTAGAAACGGTCGGCG
>JASFLG010000428.1:0-4384 GCA_050118205.1 Pseudomonadales bacterium | reverse complement strand
ACGGCAAGCTGCTCCGGGCCAACAAGTACGCCACCGTGACCTGGGCGACCCATGTGGACCTGGATACGGGCCGTCCGGTTGAGAACCCGGATCTCGACTACACGAAGCACGAGAAGTGGGTTCTGCCGGGGCCGCTGGGTGCCCATAACTGGCAACCGATGTCGGTGGACGTGGACGCAGGGCTGGTCTACCTCCCGGCTCAGGACAACCCGCTGATCTACGGCATGAACGACGAGTGGAAGCAGACCGGTCTGTACAAGCGCAATCCGGGCGGCTGGAACACCGGACTGGAGTTCGGCCGCATTGCTCAGCTGTTCGTCGACAACGCTGCCGAGCAACCCACCCCGCGCGGCTACCTGAAGGCCTTCGATCCGCTGACCGGGAAGGACGCCTGGGTGGTGGAGATCCCCCACTACTGGAACGGCGGCGTGCTCGGCACCGCGGGCGGCCTGGTGTTCCAGGGAGATGCCCTGGGCATGTTCTCGGCCTACGACAAAGCAACCGGCGAGGCGCTGTGGCAGTTCAACACCTACACCTCGATGCTGGCGCCGCCCATCACGTACGAGATCGACGGCACCCAGTACGTCTCCATCCTGACTGGCAATGGTGGCGGCGACCTGTTCTCCGGCGAGGCCATGGACCCGGTCGCAACTCCGGCGTCGGAGACGTACGGCAACTACGGCCGGCTCCTGGTGTTCAAGCTCGGGGGCACCGAGACGCTGCCGATTCCCAACCCGGTGGACAAGACGATTCCGGAGCAGCAGCTGGCCGACGTGAGCGACGAGGAAATCGCACTCGGAGAGCGCACCTACAACAACTACTGTGCCGTCTGCCACGGTCTCGTGGTGCGCTCGGGCGGCGCCATCGCCGATCTCCGGCTGATGAGCCAGGGAACCCACGAGATCTTCGACCAGATCGTTCTCGAGGGTGTGTTCGCGCCAAAGGGGATGGCCTCGTTCAGCGACGTGCTCAGCGAGGACGATGCCGAGCGGATCCACGACTACATTCGGGCACGCGCCAACCAGGATCGCGAGTACGCGCTCGGCAACGTCGACGCGCCGAGGCTCACCTGGCTGAACTGAGCCGCACCGGACGCTAACCCCCGGAATCGGCCGGCGCGGACTTCGGCGGCAGCGCCGGCGGCGGCACGCGGACGAACTCGAACTCGGGCCGTTCGCCGCCGTCCCCGGAAACAGACTGCTCGCCGGCGTAGTCCGCACCGTCCTCGTGTGCCTCCTCCGTGTCGACCAGATTGCGGCCGATGCGACCGTTGAGCAGCTCGCCCTCCTCCAGCTCGGCCAGTGCCGCCTGCGCGGCCTCCGCGGCGGCTTCCGTCCAGGCGACCCGGTAGGCCCGGGGGGCGCCCGAAGGCAGCCCGGCCTCGTCCAGAGTCCGTACCCAGAAATAGATCGAACCGGGCGCGCGCGTCGCCTTGTCGGGCTCGTCCATGACGATCCACAGCACGCGAAACTGCTCCGGCATGGTCGCGGGTGTTGCCCAGCCGAGGAGCCCGTTCAGACCGAACCAGGTCGCGGCGTAGAGCCCGGTGACCAGGCAGATGACCCCCACCTTCACCGCGAACGCGAACCGGGTCGCCAGATTGAGCGACAGCAGAAGCGCGGCCACTGCCGCGTACGCGACCGAGAGCAGCACCACGCTGCCGGTCACCGCTCCTTCTCCAGAGCGCGGGTGAGCAGCGCCTTGGGCCGCTCGCTGGTGCCGCTGATGTTGCCGTCGGCATCGACGGTGAAGCGAACGGCCGTCTGCTCGTCGCCGGTGCCACCGAGCTCCCGGGTACCGTAGTAAACGAGCGTGACCGTCGGGTTGAGCTTCTCCACCTTGATCGTCACCGGCAGCGGCTCGCTGTAGTTGGCCTGGTAGTGGAGTACGTTCACGACATACTCGCCGGGCTGAAGGGCCCGTACCGAGACGGTTTCCTGATTGATCGGATTCGATACGACGCGCCCGTTGAGCTCGATACGGTCCGCGAACAGACCACGATCGTCCCGGTCCAGATGCATGAGCCCGGTATCACGGTTGTGGTACCAGACAAGGTTGCCGCCCGGCCCCTCAACCAGGGTGTCCACGTCGTCCGGATGGCGGTCGGCCCAGCGCACGGTAATGAGCACCTCCGCTTTGGCGTCGACCTTTCCCGTGTCGTCCGGGTCCCGCATCAGTGCAAAGGCAGCCACGAACATGAACGCGAATCCCAGCAGCGCGTTGAACAGGAGGTCGGTGAACGCGTCCTGTCCGTCCTGCTCCGCATAGATGTGATGCCGCACGATCGAGCCGAATCAGATCGACGATCTGGCGTCGGAGAGACGCACGTCGACGAGCACCGCCAGGCGGGTGACCAGATCGGCCGCGGCGGCATCCAGGAGGTGGTACTGGACCTTCAGCAGCGTGCTGGTGATCAGGCCCGCAAGCGTGGTGTAAAGCGCCACCGCCATACCGCCGCTCATGGCGGTCAGCAGCTGCTGCATCATGCCCGCGTCGAATCCCCGCATGTCCGCGATCGGCAGGAGCATGAAGATGAACCCGACGATGGTGCCGAGCAGCCCCAGACGCAGGAGCACGTCGGTGGCAAGGTGACCGAGCGCGTGATCGTTGGCGATCTCATCGCCAAAGGCTTCGACCAGCACGTTTGCCTCGGATGGGTCCGGCCTGCGGCGGAGGTGCCCCAGCAGGACCTCGAGACGGCTGCCACCGAGCCCCGCGTCCGCTGGTACACGCTCGTCGGTAGCGGACAGGGCTTCCCCGAAGCCCGCAAGACCACCGCGCTCCTTTGCCAGCGCACGTGCCAGCCAGAGCCAGTGTGCGGTGGCAAGCACATATATCCCGAGTATCAGATAGCTGATGTAGCTCTTGTCTGAATCGAGCGCCAGCGTGATCAATCCCCGCTCGGAAGCGAGAAAGAAACCGAAGCCGATCAGGCCCAGAACGATGAGTGCCTTCAGCACCAGATTTCCTTCGTTTAGCCGGGTCACGCCGCGAGTCTAAGGAGATCGCACCGGCGACACCAGATGTCCCCGTTGCCGCTGCTTCATCAAGAAATGTACGGCAATACCGGCCTCGATATGACAAGCCAATCAACACACTGCTGTCGAGGAACAGTTTCGATTCGAATCCAACGCCGCTCCATCTCACGTTGCGGCACTACTTTTGCAAGGAAAAAACGGTGCAGATAACCGAAAAGAACGCTTGATTTGCGGACTCGGAAAGATTATCCCTGCACTCGCGGTACAACCCAACATCACCGGAGCAATCAACAGTATGGCGACCAGAAAGACGGCAGCGAAGAAGGCGGCGAAGAAGAAAGCGGTGAAGAAAAAGGCGGTGAGAAAAGCGCCGGCCAGAAAGAAGACCGCAGCAAAGAAAAAGCCGGCGGCCAAGAAGAAGGCCGCACGCAAGAAGGTAGCGAAGAAGAGACCCGCGGCGAAGAAGAAAGCCGCCGCCAAGAAGAAGACTGCTGCAAAGAAGAAGACCGCGAAGAAAAAAACCGCAGCAAAGAAAAGAACGGCAGCGAAGAGAAAAACGGCGGCGAAGAAGAAGAAAGCGCCCGCCAGGAAGCGCTGATCTCAACCCACCGCTCGGGGGCCCGCAGCACCGGCCCCCGGTCCGCTCCACCATCCCGGGCGATCCGCGGCAGCATCTCGACGGGCCCCGGCCCGCGACGGCGCCGGGTGCCCTCAGGTGCATTCGCGTGGCGCGAATCCTGATCACAACCTCCTTGCTGGCCAGCGCGGCATCCGTCGCCTTCGCAGACACCCTCCACTACGACGCCTTTCTCGCCGGGATCCGGATCGGCACGGCCACGGTCACCATCCACCGGGATGCGCGACGATACGGCATCGAAGGAGAGGCGGCTGTGCGCGGGGTGGCGTCCCTGTTCAGCGACTGGCAGTCGCGGTTCTATGCGCACGGCCAGATCCAGGATCACCGGCCGAAGATGACCAGCTACGGATATGACGAGCGGGAGGGTAAGCGGCACCGGGTATTGCGGCTGTCCAATGGCAAGACCCGCCAGACGCGCAACGGCAGACTGGGACCAGCCCGCCCGGCGCCCGATGGCCTCGATGTGCTGACCGCCTTCTTCATCGAGCCCGCGTGCTGGGATACGCAGCTGGTGCATACCGGCCGCTCGAGCTACCGGATCGAGGGCACACGCAACCCATCCGCACCGACCGCCAACGACCCGTCTCCACGGATCCGTTGCGAGTTCCTTGTCCGTGACGAGGACGGCGATCGGCGGCGCGTCCACGTCATCTTCGATACGCGGGATGGCCTGCTGGTGCCCGCGCGCCTGCGAATCGGGGGGTTGCTCCGCGGCACGATCAGGCTCCGGAAGGCGGAACCGCCCGCAACCCTGGTTCGATCGTCCATG
>JASFLG010000427.1:0-4391 GCA_050118205.1 Pseudomonadales bacterium | reverse complement strand
CGACCTCTTTGCCTGGACCGAGTCCGAGTTCCTGGCCCGTACGGAAGGCTCTGCGATCCGTCGAATCAGCTACGAGCAGTGGCAACGCAACCTGGCCGTGGCCATCGGCAACGGCCCCGCAACTGCAGCGGCCCTCGCAGCACTGCGCCGGCGCCGCGACGCAGCGAGCCCCCTGGTGCGCGAGCACATCGACTGGGCGATCGCCCGGCTCGAGGCGGCCGTCGGCTGACGGTGCCGGTACGCTACTCGAGCTTCAGAAAGTGCTCGCGGTAGTGAACGAGCTCGGCGATGGACTCGCGGATGTCGGCAAGCGCGGTGTGCGCGTTCTGCTTCTCGAACACGAGCTCCGGGCGCCAGCGACGCACCAGCTCCTTGACGCTGCTGACGTCGATGATGCGGTAATGCAGATAACCCTCCAGCGTGGGCATGTATCGCGACAGGAACCGCCGGTCCTGCCAGATGCTGTTTCCGCAAAGCGGCGCCGTGTTCTTCTCTACGTAGCGCTCGATGAAAGCCAGGGTGCGTGCCTCCGCTTCCAGCATGCTGACAGCGGACCGGCGGACCCGGTCGAGCAACCCGGAAGCCGCATGATGGGTCTGGTTCCAGTCGTCCATGGCCGCCAGGTTCTCCTCCGGCGTCGCGATGGCGAGCACCGGACCCTCGGCGAGGACGTTGAGGTCGCTGTCGGTAACGATGGTGGCCATCTCGATGATCCGATCGGTCTGCGGATCGAGTCCCGTCATTTCCAGATCCATCCAGATCAGATTTGCCGCCATAGATCGTCGCCCTGCCAGTCGCGTCGCCCGTCGCGCGTGTCGGTGCGCGCGGAATCTCGGCTAAGATAGCAGACCCGACGCCGCGCAGCGGTTGCCGGCCGATCGCGGGCCATCCGTCCCGCAACCACCTGCCCGAGGAGATGCCGAGATCGACTACCCGACCCTGCTCAGCCCGGAGACGCTCGCGAGCCTGCTCGCCGGTTCCGAGGCAGCGACGCTCCGACTGATTCACGTGGCGTCGGCGGATGCGTTCGCCGACGGCCACCTGCCCGGCGCGCTCCTGGTTCAGCCGGGTGAGCTGGTCGACGGCCGCGCACCCGCACCCGGCAGGCTGCCGGATCGGGCCCGGCTCCAGGCCCTGTTCGGCCGCCTCGGCTACACGGGCGACGAGATCTTCGTGGTTTGCGACGACGAGGGTGGCGGCTGGGCCGGCAGGTTCGCCTGGACGCTGGACGTGATCGGGCACGCGCGCTGGGCGTATCTCGATGGCGGTATTCATGCCTGGGTCGCGTCGGGCGGTGCGATCGAGCGCGGAGCGTGCCACTACCCGGCACCGACCACGCCGACGCTGTCCATCGATCCGGCGCCCATCGCCGGGATCGAGGACGTGCTCGACGCCATCGATGATCCGGGCCAGACGATCTGGGACGTCCGCTCCCGGGACGAGTTCCTGGGCCTGCGCTCCGGGTCGGCGCGTGCGGGACACATCCCCGGTGCCATACATCTGGACTGGATGCGGTTGAAGGATCCCGAGCGAGCGACGCGTCTGGTGGAGAATCTGCCCGAGCTCCTGAGTGCGCACGGCATCGATCCCGGGAAGCCCACCATTACCCACTGTCAGACGCATCACCGTTCGGGCCTCTCCTACATGGTCGGACGGTTGCTCGGCTTCACCCGCATCCGCGCCTACCCCGGATCCTGGGCCGAGTGGGGCAACCGGGACGACCTGCCCGTCGCGACGGATTCATGAGCCGCACCCTGGATAGTGCTTTCGTCGCCCTGCAGCGGCTGATCCCGCAGCACACCCTGTCCCGACTGATCGGCCGCCTTGCCCGGTCACGCCGCCGCTGGATCAGGGCACCGTTCGTGCACCTGTTTGCGGCGGCCTATCGAGTCGACATGAGCGAGGCCCGCGTCGAATCCCTCGACGATTACGCCACCTTCAACGACTTCTTCACCCGCGCGCTGCGCGAAGACGCGCGGCCCCTGGCTGGAGACGCTGCCACCGGCGTCTGCCCGGCGGATGGCACGTTGAGCCAGGCCGGCATCATAGAGTCGGGCCGCCTGCTGCAGGCAAAGGGCCACTCGTACACGCTGGAGGCGCTCCTCGGTGACACGGAACTGCTCGATCCGGCCCGGTTCGAAGGCGGTGCGTTCGCCACCATCTACCTGGCGCCGCGCGACTATCACCGGGTTCACCTCCCGGTCGGTGGCCGGCTGATCGCTACCCGCACCGTTCCCGGTTCCCTTTTCTCCGTGAACGGCACCACCGAGACACACATCGAGGGGCTCTTTGCCAGGAACGAGCGGCTGGTCTGCCACTTCGCCACGCCGGTCGGCGACATGGCGGTGGTTCTGGTCGGCGCGATGATCGTGGCCGGCATTCAGACGGTCTGGCCCGGGCCCGATTCGCCCTACCGGCGCGTGGAGACTACGGCTCACACCGGCATCGCCTTCGAGCGCGGTGCGGAGATCGGTCGCTTCCTGCTTGCTTCCACCGTGATCGTCTGCCTGCCGCCAGGCGCGGGCCGTCTGGCGCCGGGGCTTGCTGCCGGCATGAGGGTCAGAATGGGTCAGCGACTGTTCGACCTGAGAGCCATCTGACGGTCAGGCCAGGCCCCATGGGAAAGGCATGACGTCGGAGATGCGTTCGGCACCGAGGGCAAGCATGAGCAGCCGGTCCACGCCCAGCGCGACGCCGGAGCACTCCGGCAGACCCGCTTCCAGAGCACCGAGGAGCCGCTCATCCACCGTCGGCTCCACCATGCCCAGTCGCCGCCGGAGGTCCACGTCCGCGGCGAACCGGCGCCGTTGCTCCTCCGGATCCGTCAGCTCCCAGTAGCCATTGGCGAGCTCGACCCCGTCGACCACCAGCTCGAAACGCGCCGCAACCTCGGGATCGTCCGCGCAAAGCCGCGCCAGCGCCGCCTGGTCCGCGGGATACCGGGTGACGAACCAGCGTCCACGCAGCGCCGCGGTCGCCTCGCTGAACGCGAGGTCCTGCGCCGTCCGATCCTCGCCCACGTCGCCGACGAGCTCCGCATAGCTGACCGTTGAGACCTCGCCGGGTCCAAGCGCAAGCGCCACCAGGTCTGCAACCTCGGCCATGAGCGCGGTGTCGTCGAAACCGAGCCGGTACCACTCCAGCAGAGTGAACTCCGGGTTGTGCAGCCGCCCCTGCTCTCCCGCCCTGAACACCGGTCCCAGCTGATAGACAGAAGGGGCGCCCGCGGCGAGCAGGCGCTTCAGCTGATACTCCGGAGAAGTCTGCAGATACCCCATCGCGCCCACCGCGAGGGAGTGGATGTTGGGCTCGGTGACGGTGTGCTCAGCGAGCAGCGACGTCTGCACCTCGAGCACGTCCCGCTCGCGAAAGAAACGCCGGATGGTCGCGTAGAGGTCGGCGCGGGCTCGCAGCGCAGCCAGGTCACAGCTTGGCCGCCACGATTCGGTCATGCTCAGGCCCGGCTGACGTACTCGCCGGTACGCGTGTCGATCTTCAGAACGTCGCCGGTGTTGATGAACAGCGGCACCTTGACCACCGCACCGGTGGAAAGGGTGGCCGGCTTGGTTCCGCCCTGCGCGGTGTCGCCCTTCAGCCCCGGGTCGGTCTCCGTGACCTCGAGCTCGACGAAGTTCGGTGCGGTCACCGAGATCGGCTCGCCGTTGAAGAGGGTCACCTGGTAGACGTCCTGCTCCTTGAGCCAGTCGATCACGTCGGCTACCGCGGCTTGCGCTGCGCCGATCTGCTCGAATGAGCCGTCGGTCTTCATGAAGTGCCAGAACTCGCCGTCCGTGTAGAGGTACTCCATGTCGAACTCCATCACGTCCGCCGCCTCGAGCGACTCGCCGGACTTGAACGTGCGTTCCCAGACACGGCCCGTCTTCAGGTTGCGGAACCTGACGCGGTTGAATGCCTGCCCTTTGCCCGGTTTGACGAACTCGTTCTCCAGAATCGCGCAGGGGTCACCCTCGAGCAGCACCTTGAGCCCGGACCTGAATTCGTTGGTGGAGTAACTCGCCATCTGAAAACACCTTCTACTGTCTGTCCCATTTGCCGCTGCGACGGAAAAACGTGCGCCCGTTCACAGAATCGCTGAGAACTGATGGGAAGCCCCGAAGCCATTCAGGACAATGCGAACTTCAGTTCCGCTCGAACTCAAATCCTGACGCTCCGCCGGGCGGCGCGCATGATAACCGCTGCAACCATGACTTGTAATCCGATCGAAAGTGTCTGCGCCACGTCACCTTTTCCGGGAAGGTGCTTTTCTATACTACGCCGACGTTGCGTTCTGCCCAAGGACTGCAGACCCTGATGGAAAACGTTCGCGCCACACTCCTGACTGCTCCGCAGGCGGAGCTCGAAGCCCTCTCCTTCGCGCTTCCAGAGCCCGA
>JASFLG010000426.1:0-4393 GCA_050118205.1 Pseudomonadales bacterium | reverse complement strand
GCGGTATCAGCAGCCCGCCGTCCGGCGCCATGCCCGTGATCACGGCGTCCTTGAAGGCCATGGGCTCGGTGCGGCCGCGGGTGCTGATGTACCTCATGATCACGCTCGGTTCCGGGAAGCGCACATTGTACTGATCGCCATGAGGAATCGGCATGAAAAAAGGGCGCGGTACTGCTGTACCCGCGCCCTTCAAACCGGTGAGCGTCGCGGTTCGGCTTAGGTGCCGCCGACCTTGACGAAGTCGGGATACGCTTCCAGGCCGCACTCGGCGATGTCCACGCCCTCGTACTCTTCTTCTTCAGAGACCCGGATGCCCATCGTCGCCTTGAGGATGCCCCAGAAGATCAGGGAGGCCACGAAGGTCCAGATGAAGATGCCGGCGATACCGATCAGCTGACCACCCCAGGTCGCGTCCTCGTTGGACAGCACCACCGCCAGGATCCCCCAGACGCCGACCACGCCGTGCACCGAGATGGCGCCGACCGGGTCGTCGATCTTGATCTTGTCGAGGGAGATGATGGAGAACACGACCAGGATACCGCCGATCGCCCCGACCACGACGGAGAACTGTGCCGTCGGAGAGAGAGGATCGGCCGTGATGGCGACCAGACCGGCAAGGGCACCGTTCAGGGCCATGGTGAGGTCGGCCTTGCCGAACAGCAGCTTCGCCGTGATCAGCGCCGCAACCACCCCGCCGCTGGCGGCCAGGTTCGTGTTCACGAACACCTGCGCCACCGCATTGGCCTCCTCGATGTTCGAGGTCATCAGCTCCGAGCCGCCGTTGAACCCGAACCAGCCGAACCAGAGGATGAACGTGCCGATCGTCGCGAGGGGCAGGTTCGCGCCGGGAATGGCGTTCACCGAGCCGTCCGCGTTGTACTTGCCCTTGCGGGCGCCGAGCAGCAGCACCCCGGCCAGGGCCGCGGATGCACCACACATGTGCACGATGCCGGATCCGGCGAAGTCGGAGTAACCGGCCGCGGACAGCCAGCCGCCGCCCCAGGTCCACATGCCCTGCATCGGGTAGATGAGGCCGGTCATCACGACCGCGAACGCGAGGAACGCCCACAGCTTCATCCGCTCCGCGACGGCGCCGGAGACGATGGACATGGCCGTAGCCACGAACACCACCTGGAAGAAGTAGTCGGCCCGGGCGGAGTAGTAGGTGTCACCACCGGATGCGAGCGTCGCTTCCACGGTGTTTTCGGCTCCGATGAGGAAACCGAAGTCGGGAATCACCCCGCCTTCGACCGCACCCAGGTACATGATGTAGTAGCCGCAGATCAGGTACATGATGCACGCGATCGCGAACAGCACTACGTTTTTCAGCAGAATTTCAGCCGTATTCTTGGACCGGACCAGACCCGCTTCGAGCATCGCGAATCCAGGGGCCATGAACATGACCAGAGCACCCATGACAAGAAAATAAAACGTGTCCAGGGCGTAGTTGGTTTGAACAAGATCTTCCACAATCTTTCTCCCGAATTAAGAGCGAAGCCTCAAATGGCTTCGGCTCCTGTCTCGCCCGTCCTTATGCGGACCACTTCTTCGAGCGACGCAACAAAGATCTTGCCGTCGCCCACCTTGCCGGTGTTGGCCGATTTGGTAATCGACTCGAGCACCTGATCGAGCATGCCGTCGTCGATGGCGAGCTCGAGCTTCACTTTCGGAAGAAAGTCCACCACGTACTCGGCGCCGCGGTAGAGTTCTGTGTGTCCCTTCTGCCGGCCGAAGCCTTTCACTTCGGTCACGGTCATTCCCTGCACGCCAATCTCGGAGAGCGCTTCTCTGACATCGTCGAGCTTGAAGGGCTTGATGATGGCGGTAATCAATTTCATTGTTTTCTCCTGTTATCCCTTTTATCGGACCTTCCGGTCCGGTATCGACACTTCCGGTCCGGCGGCTGAGCCGCCGGCCAGAGGTCGAGGGTGCACGGTCCTCCGTGGCGTCCTCGCGCCTTGGCGCGTTACGTTCGGGAGGTCTTTGTGGAAGATCTTGTGCACCCGGGATTTTCCCTCAATCAGAGGCTTTTCGATACGGTCAAGACCACGTTGCCCTTACAGTCCTTCGACCCGCCGAAGCATTCGCGCTCTTTGATGTCGGTACCGATCCAGGCAAGCGTCCAGTCCACGCCGAAGTACGGCACCGTGGCGCTGACGCTGTAGTCGATGTAGTTGTCGCCGCCACCGCCGATGCCGAAGTTCGCGAAGTCCTGATCGCTGTTGAACTGATTCAGAGCGACGTGCGCGTCCAGCGTCAGCATGTCGTTGACGGGCAGGCTGTAGTCACCGTAAAGGTAGAAGTACTTACCGGTGTCGTAGGTGTACTCGGGGGAGTAGTTCAGCCCCACCGTCGCACCAAAGAAGCCCACGCTGCCGTAGAACTCCCAGTAACCGGCGTCCTTGTTCTCGGACGGATAACCGTAGTACAGCACCCCGAGGTCAATGGACACGTTTTCGTTCAGGTCCGTGCCCCAGCCGCCGTAGGCATCGATCTCGGTGCCGCCTTCGGTGAAGGACACGTTCGATGCCCAGGTGCCCAGGTACACGCCGCTTTCATGGCTCCAGTCGAAGCCACCCTGGATCGCCGGGTTTCTGCCGGTCTGGGAAATCCCCCGGAACCGGTAGTCTGTCGTCAGGGCGACGTTGCCGGAGACGCCCTCTGCGGCAGCGTATCCCGAATATGCGGTGCCGAAGAGCAATGCCGCGATGATCAGTTTCTTCATTTCAATTCAATCCCCATAGCTTTCGTTGAGTCTTAACGCCCAAACCGCCGCCACGGCGGGCCGGATCGTGTGTCCGATTTAGGGCAGAAATCGTGCCAAGACCATTTCTTCCGTTAAATCAACGAGTTGGTAAGATCGAAGGGTTCCTGCCGGAGATTCTTGATCGCCTGGTGCACACAAAAAGTGCGGTCTGCGCACTGATATGGTGCGCAAAGTTGATCTCCGCCCCCGTTTCGGCGCACGCGACGGACAGCCAACGGCCATGGCCGCAAAACCGGGTCGTTGTGTACGATGATCGCCAGTGTTGAGCGACCGGGAGCGGTAAATGAACGAACGCGCACAGAACCCGCTGGAGACGCTGCTGGCGGGCTTGAGAGACGCGCTGGGCGAGCTCGCGCCCGACACCATGGCCGGCCGGATCCGGCCCGTTCTGGAGGGATTCTTCGAGCAGTTTCAGCTGGTGCCCCGGAGCGAGTACGCCCGGCAGGTGGCCACCATCGAGCGCCTGGAGCGGATGGTCGCCGACCTGGAAGCCAGGATCGCCCGGCTTGAGCAGCGCTGACGCCGAGGTCACCGCTCGATCCCGCACGTTTGCCCGCGCCCAGTTCGGGCTGGACGCGCCCCGTGTCATCGTCGAGACCCATCTGCTCGGCGGGCTCCCGGGCACCACGATTGTCGGCCTGCCCGAGGTCGCCGTGCGCGAAGCCCGGGACCGGGTGCGAAGCGCACTCACCAACTGCGGCTTCGACTACCCGGATGGCCGGGTGGTCATCAATCTGGCCCCGGTGGATCTGGCCAAACAGGGCGCGCGATTCGACCTCGCCATCGCCGTCAGCATTCTTCGAGCGAGCGGCCAGCTTGGCCCGGAGCCCGAGCGCAGCTTCGACTTTGAGTTTCTCGGGGAGCTGAGCCTCGGTGGCGAGCTGAGGCGCGTCCGCGGCAGCCTCTGCGCCGCACTCGCGGTTGCCGGGGAGCGCGGTCGCTCGGGTCGACTCGTTGTGCCGCTGGCCAACGGCGTCGAGGCCTCCCGGGCCGGCAGCGTCGTGCTCGCGCTGAATCACCTCAAGGACGTCGTACGCCTGCTCGGCGGCGAGGACCCGGCGCAGCTCGGCCCGCCGCTCCCGGCGCCCGCGGACCGCTCGGCCCCGCCCGAGCCCCAGGTGCTCGGGCAGGCCGGCGCCAAGCGGGCTCTGGCAATCGCCGCCACCGGCGGCCACCACCTCCTCATGGTTGGCCCGCCCGGTACCGGCAAATCGCTTCTCGCACGGCGACTCCCCGGCCTCCTGCCGCCTCTGGAAGATCGTCAGGCCATGGAGGTCGCGGCCGTGTACTCCGCCGCGGGTCTCGACTTCGAGACCATCGGCCCTCGACCGATCCGCGCGCCGCACCACACGGTGTCGGCCACCGCTATGACCGGCGGTGGCACGCATCCGCGCCCCGGCGAGATCTCGCTCGCGCACCACGGGGTGCTCTTTCTGGACGAGCTGCCCCACTTCAAGCCGAGCGTCCTCGACGCCTTACGCGAGCCTCTGGAGACGCGGCGGATCAGCATCGCCCGGGCGGCCGGCACGGCCAGCTTCCCGGCGAGCTTTCAGCTGCTCGCGGCCATGAATCCCTGCCCGGCCGGCCTGGTCTGCGGCGACGGACGCTGCCGCTGCAGGCCGGATC
>JASFLG010000425.1:0-4398 GCA_050118205.1 Pseudomonadales bacterium | reverse complement strand
CTCGGCCGTCGGTCGGTGCGTGGAGGTGACCAGCACCACCGGCACCCGCCGCCGGGCGAGGTGCTCGAGCAGCTCGACCGCGCCGTCCTTCACCGGGACCGGCCCTCGCGCGAGGCGCGCATGGTAGTGAGAAGACCAGCGCGCATCAATAGCCTCGTAGGGGAATTCGGGACCGAAGGCGGCGGTGAGAATCTCCCGGGTCTGCTCGTAGGTGCTGCCGATACACCGGTGATAGACATCGAGGTCGGCCGCCCAGCCGTGATCGGCGCAGGCGCGCACGAATGCGTCCCGGGCCAGCCGCTCCGAATCCAGGAGCAGCCCGTCCATGTCGCAGAGAATGCCGGCGGGAAGGCGATCCGGCATCCCTGTGTCTCAGCTCGCTTCCCGCACCAGGTTGTTCAGCACGTACTGCAGAATGCCGCCGCTGGTGAAGTAGGCGATCTCGTTCTCCGTGTCCAGGCGGCTCATGACCGTGGTCGAGGTGGTGCTGCCGTCCGCTCGGGTGACCGTGAGCACGAGGTCCTGGCGCGGCGAGATCCCGCTCACGCCCGACGGGAAGTCGATGTCGATCGTCTCATCGCCGGTGAGATCGAGCGTCGTCCTCGACTCGCCCTCCTTGAACTGAACGGGCAGCACGCCCATGCCGATCAGGTTCGAACGGTGGATGCGCTCGAAGCTCTCCACGAGCACCGCCTTCACCCCCAGCAGCCTCGTTCCCTTTGCCGCCCAGTCCCGGGACGAGCCGGTCCCGTACTCCTTGCCGGCCACCACCACCAGCGGGGTCTCTTCGCCCTGATAGCGTACGGCCGCATCGTAGATCGACAGGGTCTCGCCGCTCGGCACGTGACGGGTGTAGCCGCCCTCAACGCCCGGCACCATCTCGTTCCTGATCCGGATGTTGGCGAACGTGCCGCGTACCATCACCTCGTGGTTGCCGCGCCGCGCGCCATAGGAATTGAAGTCCACCTCGTTCACCCCGGCCTGCTGCAGGTACTGACCCGCCGGGCTGTCCGCCTGAATGGCGCCGGCCGGCGAGATGTGGTCCGTGGTCACGGAGTCGCCGAGCAGGGCGAGAATACGGGCACCCGCGACCCGGGGTTCCTCCGACGTCTCGGCGCCCACCGAGAAGAAGGGGGGTTGCTTGATGTAGGTGGACTGCTCCCAGCCGTAGGTGCCGGAGTCCGCCACCTCGATGGCCTGCCAGGCCGCTGGCCCCGTGAACACGTCGTCGTACTCGCGCTTGAACATATCCGCCGATACCTCCGCGACCACGGCGGCGATCTCCGCGTTGGACGGCCAGATGTCGCGGAGGAACACGTCGTTCCCGTCCCGATCCTGACCGATGGGCTCGCTCGTGAGATCGATGCGGGTCGTGCCGGCGATGGCGTACGCAACCACCAGTGGCGGGGACGCCAGCCAGTTGGTCCGCACCTCCTGATGCACGCGCCCCTCGAAGTTCCGGTTCCCCGAGAGCACCGAGGCCACCACGAGATCGCCTTCGGTGATGGCTGCCGAGATGTGCTCGGGCAGCGGTCCGGAGTTGCCGATGCAGGTCGTGCAGCCGTAGCCGACCAGGTTGAAGCCGAGGGCGTCCAGATCGTCCTGCAGACCCGTCTTCTCCAGATACTCGGTGACCACCTTCGACCCCGGCGCCAGAGACGTCTTCACCCAGGGTTGCACGTCCAGTCCCCGCCCCAGCGCTTTCCTGGCTACCAGGCCCGCGCCGAGCATCACGGCCGGATTCGAGGTGTTGGTGCAGGAAGTGATCGCCGCCAGCACCACGTCGCCGTGACCCAGATCGTAGTCCTTGCCGGGCACGGGCATCCGGACGTCGGCGGCGCCGGCCCGTCCCTGCAGCTCGAGCGCCTCGTCGAAGGCCCGGCGCATGCTCCGCATGTCGACCCGATCCTGCGGTCGTTTGGGCCCTGCGAGGCTCGGTACCACGTCGCCGAGATCCAGATGCAGCGTGTCCGAGTACACCGGATGCGCTGCGCCCGGTTCCCGCCACATCCCCTGCGCCCGGGCGTAGGCCTCCACCAGCGCGATGGTCTCCTGGGGCCGATTGGAGAGGGTCAGGTAGCGAATCGTCTCGTTGTCGATCGGGAAGAAGCCGCAGGTGGCGCCGTACTCGGGCGCCATGTTGGCGATGGTGGCCCGGTCGGCCAGGGGCAGGTGATCCAGACCGTCGCCGTAGAACTCGACGAACTTGCCCACCACCCCTTTGCGGCGCAGCATCTCCACCACGGTGAGCACCAGATCCGTGGCCGTGATGCCTTCGTTGAGCGCACCGGAGAGCCTGAAGCCCACCACGTCCGGTATCAGCATGGAGATGGGCTGACCGAGCATGGCGGCTTCCGCCTCGATGCCACCGACGCCCCAGCCGAGCACGCCCAGGCCGTTGATCATGGTGGTGTGGCTGTCCGTTCCCACCAGAGTGTCCGGAAAAGCGAGCACCTCTGGGCCCTCCTCCCGGGTCCAGACCGTCCGGGCGAGATATTCCAGATTGACCTGGTGACAGATCCCCGTGCCCGGAGGCACGACGCGGAAATTGTCGAAAGCCTTCTGTCCCCAGCGCAGGAACCGGTAGCGCTCCTGGTTACGGGACATCTCCAGAGCGACGTTCTCCTCGAATGCCCGGTCCGTGCCGAACGCGTCCACCATCACCGAGTGGTCGATGACCAGGTCCACGGGCGAAAGCGGGTTGATGATCTCCGGGTCGTAGCCGGCATCGACCACGACGCTGCGCATGGCGGCGAGATCCGCAACGCCCGGCACACCGGTGAAGTCCTGCATCAGCACGCGAGCCGGTCGGAAGGCGATCTCCTCCGCCTGGGCGTCACCCCCCTGTGACCCCGCCCGGCCGGCCAGCGCCCGGATGTCCTCGGCCCGAACGGTGAGGTCGTCCTCGAACCGCAGCAGGTTCTCGAGCAGAATCTTCAGCGACACTGGCAGCCGATCGACGTCACCAAGTCCGGCAGCCTGGGCATCAGGCAGGCTGAAGTAGGTGTAGCTGCGATTGCCCACGGTCAGCGTCTTGCGGGTGTTGTAGCTGTTCAGGCTCATGAGTCCTGCCCTCGAAGGATGAGGGACCTATTCTGCTTGATCGAGGCGCCGTTTCCCAAATCCACGCCACCGCGCCCGGTCAGAGGCCCTCGCCGAGCTCCCTGGAAGGACCTTCCTCTTCCTGCTTTTTACGCTGGGCCTCGTAGAGGTTGCCCCCGCAACGCCAGCAGTATGTCGCTTCGCGCACGTGGCCTTCCGCGGCGCAGACCGGGCAGGTGCGTGTGTTGGCCGACAGGCGATGCGCTTCGGACAGCTCGAGCGTGATGATCCCCGTGGGCACGGCGATGATGCCGTAGCCCATGATCATCACAACGGTGGCCACCGCCTGACCCAGCGGCGTGTGCGGGGTCAGGTCTCCGTAACCCACCGTGGTCAGGGTGATGACGGCCCAGTAGATGCTGCGAGGAATCGAGGTGAAGCCGTACTCGTCGCCTTCGATGATGTACATGAGCGAGCCGAAGATGACGACCAGCGCGAGCACGGTGCTGATGAATACCGTGATCTTGCGCCGGCTGGCGATGAGCGCCTGAGTGAGCAGCTCCGCCTCGCCCACGTAACGGACCATGCGCAACACCCGGAAGACCCGCAGCACCCTCAGAATACGGATCACGAGCAGGTACTGGGTGTCCGCGACGAAGAGACTCAGGTAGGTGGGCAGTATGCCGAGCAGGTCGACAATGCCGTAGAAGCTGCGCGCATAGCGCACCGAGTTCCGGATACACCACAGCCGGGCCGCATACTCGACGGTGAACAGGGCCGTGAAGAACCACTCGATGCCGTAGAAATACGCCCCGAAGCGCTGGTGCAGCGCTGCGACGGAGTCGAGCAGCACCGCAAGCACGCTGAGCAGAATGCAGATGATGAGGCCCACGTCGAAGGCCTTTCCGGCCGGAGAGCTGGTCTCGAAGATGATGACCCGCAACCGGTCCTTGAGGGACGCCAGGCGCGGGTCTGATGCGGGGGCAGGATTGGTCATGACCGACCTATTCTAGCGTGTCTGGCGGTCGACCAAGCAGGACACGAGCCGCGCGCTCGGGCAGAATCAAGTTGCACCCCAGGGCGGCAGAGAATCGCCGCCGTTTCGACGGGTTGGCGGTCAGCAGGGGTCAACGAACGCGAGCACGCGCCCGGCAATGTCCGCGGCCAGGGCGTCGGGAATGTTGTGGCCCATGCCGGGCACACACTGATATTCGGCCCCCGGAATCGCACGGGCGGTGTCCTCACCCGCCGCCGGCGGGATGAGCACATCGTCCGCACCGTGCAGCACGAGGGTGCGCGCGCCGATGCGGGCAAGCCGCGCCGTCCGATCGCCGTCGGCCAGAACGGCCCGCATCT
>JASFLG010000424.1:0-4400 GCA_050118205.1 Pseudomonadales bacterium | reverse complement strand
GCAATCCTGTTGGATTGCGCATTGAGTTCCTCAAACGTCCAGGTACGGTGCGGCTCGTCCACGGCCGCCTGCACGTAGGTCAGCGCCTTCTTCTCCGGACGGGCGCTCGCGTGCGCCCGCACGATGTCCCCCAGCGTTTCGATGGCCATGTCTTCTCCCATGCTGTTGGCTCCGATACGGTATGGTAATGAGAGCTTACGCTTCGACTTATAGCCTGATTCCGGGCCCATGACCAAGGCAGACCGACCATGAGCATCCGTATCTACCGCGCCCGCAGAATCATCACCATGAATCCCGCCAACCCGGAAGGCACCCACATTGCCGTGCGTGACGGCGAGATTCTCGGGGTGGGCAGCCTCGATGAGCTCACCGTCTGGGGCGAGCACACCGTCGACGAGCGCTTCGCGCAGGACGTGATCGTACCCGGATTCGTGGAGGCGCACGCACACGTGATGGAGGGTGCTATGGCCCTCATGCCCTACCTGGGCTACTTCGACCGACCGCTGCCCGACGGCAGCACGGCCGCCGGCGTGAAATCCTACGCGGAACTCATCGAGCGACTGAAAGAGATCGACGGTAGCCTCGCCGACCCGGACGTACCGATCATCGCCCGAGGCTTCGATCCGATCTACTTCGACGGGGAACGGCTCACCCGAAAGCATCTCGATCAGGTCTCGACCACCCGACCCATCTTCCTCTATCACGCGAGCGGTCACCTGGCGACGGCGAACACCGCCATGCTCGCTGCCAACGACGTCACTCGGGACCTGGCCGTGGAGGGCCTCGGTCGGGACGCGCACGGAGAGCTGGATGGCGAGCTGCGCGAGCCGCCGGCCATGTCCCTGTGCCGGACCGGTTACCGGGCCGTCATGCGCGCCAACTCGGACGAAGCGGCGCTCTGGAACTTCGGTGCCGGGGCCAGGAATGCGGGCATCACCACGGTCACCGATCTGGGCGGCACCCTGACCCTGGCGCCGGAAGGCAGGGCTTTGTGGCAGCGGGTGGTGAACGACGACCGCTTCCCGGCCCGGGTCGCCATCTACAATCTGCCGGTCGTGCCGGGCGGCAGCACCGATTTCGCCGCGGCAGCGGATGCGGTCCTCGAGCTCAAGGACACGGCGACCGACAAGCTCCGTTTCCCTGGGGTGAAGTTCATCCTCGACGGCTCGATTCAGGGTTGGACGGCGCTGCTCAATGCGCCCGGCTACCTCACCGGCGAGGACCACGGCCAGCTGCTCACCGTCCCGGAGCAGTTTCTCGACTGGCTGCTGCCGTTTCACGAGAACGGCGTGAACGTGCACATGCACTGCAACGGCAACCGCACCCAGGATCTCGCCATCGAGACCGTCGACGCGGCATTGCGTCGTCATGCGTGGCTCGACCACCGCCACACCGTCACCCATGCTCAGCTGACCACCCAGGCTCAGCTCAGGAAGATGGCGAACCTCGGCCTGTGCGCCAACTTCTTCGCCAACCACCTCTGGTACTGGGGGGACCAGCACTACGAGCAGACGGTCGGCCCGGAACGCGCCAATGCCCTGGAGCCCTGCGCCTCTGCCCTGCGTGAAGGGGTGCCGTTCTCCATTCACTCCGATGCCGGGGTCACCCCGCTCGGGCAGCTGCACACCATGTGGTGCGCCGTGAACCGGCTGACCCCGAAAGGTCGGGTGCTCGGCGAAGTGGAGCGGATCAGCCCCTACGAAGCGCTGCGCGCCGTGACGATCTCCGCCGCCTATCAGCTGCATCTGGACCACGAGATCGGCTCCCTGGAAGCCGGCAAACGCGCAGACCTCGCGGTGCTGTCCGAAGATCCCCTGAGCGTCGATCCGTTGCGGATCCGGGACATCACGGTGCGCGGCACGATGCTCGGTGGCGTGCACTACCCGGCGGCATGAGCGACCCGATTCCCTACACCGTGATCGGCGGTTATCTCGGCGCCGGGAAAACGACGCTCCTGAACCACCTGCTCAGCAACGCGGGTGGCCGGCGTCTGGCTCTGATCGTCAACGACTTCGGTGCCATCAATATCGATGCCGAGCTCATCGACCGGCAGAGCGGGAATCAGATCAATCTGACCAACGGCTGCATCTGCTGCGGCATGAGCGAAGGCTTCGATGAAGCCCTGGACCTGCTTCTGGCCTGCCGGCCACGGCCGGACCACATCGTCGTCGAAGCGAGCGGGGTGGCCGACGTCATTTCGCTGGCGCAGTACGGTCACCATCCGGGCCTCACGCTGAACGGCGTGGTGGTGGTCGCGGACGCGGAAACGGTGCGCCGTAAAGCCGGTGACCGATACGTCGGCGGCACGGTATCCAGGCAACTGGCCGGCGCCGATCTGATCGTTCTGAACAAGACCGACCTGGTGGCAGACGATGCCCGAAAGGCGCTCACGCGCTGGCTCGAAGGCATGGCACCCGGCGTGCCGGTGCTGGTCAGCCGATGGTGCGAAGTTCCGGTGTCGGTGCTGCTCGGGCTGGACGCCGCCGCTCCTCACGACACCGCCACCGCAGGCAAGCGACACGCAGCGCACGAGACGTATGCCACGTGGCATTTCCGCCATCCCCGGCCGCTGGCGCGCGACGCCGTGCAGGCGTTCATCGACCGGCTGCCGTCGTCCGTCGTGCGCGCCAAGGGATTTTTCCTGATCGAACCCGGGGAGCGGTATCTGTTCCAGCGGGTGGGTCGCCGGCACACCCTCACCCCTGCGCGCACCCCTGGAGAATCGGAACTGGTGGCGATCGGGCTGGCGTCGGCGCTCGACACCGCGTTGCTCGACGCGAGCGCGCAAGCGCTCCTCGGTAGCTCGTGACGCCCGGCTCCAGCCGGGTGTTTCGCGTGCCGGAGCTGTCGGCTTTCGGACATTCTCGATGGATTCACGAAGCAGCTTGAATGATGATTCGCGGTGAGAGGGGGCGCGAACACACTCATCGGTCCTGGACACGCCTGCCCACGGATGAACCGTGAGGCTGTTACGCAAGACGGCGATTGAACGCTGACAGACAAGGAGAGAGTCATGAAGCTCAATCGATTGGTCGCGGTCGCGACTGTCCCTTCCCAGATGCTCGCCAAGGTGATCGATCCGAAAGCGGACCAGGGCTGGGGTGAGGCCGAGCAGGCAAACCGGGTGACCAACAAGGCGGCCAAGGACCGGATCTTGAAGCACTGGGCCGACGTGCTCGCCGAGCACATGGACAGCTCCATACGAGATCGCGTCATCGGACTCCTGTTCACCGGGCACACCAGCACGGAGTAACCTGTCATGTTCGGTTTTCGGACCTTCTCAGCCCGCCCACTGCTGCCATCCCGCGGCCGTGCGGAGCACACGACCCGCTTTCTGTGCACGGCAGTGCTAACCGTTCTCCTGATCTGCGCTGCCGGGACAGCCGCCGCCGACAAAACCGACGTGGTGGAGTTTGCCGGCAGCCGCCTCATCGGCGAGGCCAAGCAGCTCGAGCGCGGCAAGCTCTACTTCAAGACAGATTCCACCGGCACCATCCAGATCGACTGGGCCGATGTCACGCGCCTCGAAACCAGAAGTCGAATGCGGGTGGAGCAGAGCAACGGCCACGTGGTCGTCGCTGCGTTCAGCAACGGAACGAAACCTGGTAGCGTGGTGCTCGCCGACGACGACAGCCAGGAGATCCGGCTCGCCACCGTGGTCGCTTTCGAGCCGCTGAAGGCCTCCTTCTGGGAGCAGCTCGACATCAACACGTCGCTTGGCTACTCCCTCACCCAGTCAACGGGCGTCGAACAGCTCAACCTTTCCGCGACCATCAGCTACGCCACGGCAAAGCGGGATCGAATGCTGTCCTTCTCCAGCCAGTCCTCAACCTCCGACACCGAGCCTACTCAGGTTCGCGACAACGCCAGCTACCAGTCCCTGCGGCTGTACGAGACCACCTACTTCACCGGCTGGAGCACAAGCTACGAGGACAACGATGCCCTGGATCTGGTCTATCGGGTCCAGGCCGCGTGGATCGGCGGCCGCCAGTTCTTTCCGGTCGCCAATCGCCGCTGGCGGCTCGGCGCGGGCCTCGCGGTGAACCGGGAGCGCTACGTAGGCGGCGATCCGCAGGTGAACACGGAGCTCGTCCTCGGCGGTACGCTCGATTGGTTCAGATTTCACAGCCCGGAGCTGGATCTCTCCTCGAACCTGACCGTCTATCCCAGCCTCAACGAGTGGGGCCGCGTGCGTGCCAACTTCGGCGTCACGCTGCGCTGGGAGATCTGGAACGACCTGTACTGGCAGCTCTCCCTCTACGACGACTATGACAGCAATCCGGACAGCGGGGGAACCACCACAGTGCCCAACAACGACTATGGCGTCACGACCAGCCTAGGCTGGTCGTGGTGACCGCCGGGCAGAGCCCTACTTCGGCGCGTACCAGATCGGCGACGTG
>JASFLG010000423.1:0-4408 GCA_050118205.1 Pseudomonadales bacterium | reverse complement strand
CTCGATGGCCGTGCTCGAACGGCAGATCCGGCCACCGTAGCCCGGGCGCACCGTTCTCGGCGACCTGCGTGCCCGCCGGAGGCTCGCGTAGCTGCCGTCCACCCAGAGCGACAGGGCGACGTGCCTGCGGGTCACGCGCGCCACCTCGGCCAGGAAGCGGGATCGATCCTCCGCGACGGACAGGTGATGGAAGAAACGCATGCAGGAGATGAAGTCCACCTCGCCGTCCTCGAAGGGCAGGGCGAAGGCGGAGCACTGCATCAGCCGACTCGGAATCGTCGGCGACCGTCGGTTCTGCGCGGCCTGGGCGAGCATGCCGCTGCTCGCGTCCGCGGCGACGACCTCGCCGACACCCGCCTGAGCGAAGGTGGGCCAGAAGCGGCCGGCGCCGCAAGCCAGGTCCAGGACGCGGACGGGGCTCCCGGCATCCTGAAGCGCGCGGGCCAGGCAGGCGCGCTCCCGCGCGGTGGTCAGGCGGCTGCGCAGCTTACATTCGTGGTTGTGCTGGTAGGTAACGGCGCGGTCGCCGGGGTAATGGTCGATCTCAGCCAAACTGCGGCTCCAAGGGGTGACTGCTGTGCAGTGATAGATGGGTGCGAGCGCGCGAATCAATCGCGCGCCAAGCACCCACCCCCTCGAGCGGGCAGGCCTTTCAGGGGTCCGTCAGGTTCAGTCGAACGGTTGCGGAGGCGGTGTCTCGGCGGTGGACGGCGGCAGGATGGGCAGCGCGAAGGAAGGCTGCTCGCCGGTCAGCGTCTTCAGGAACGCCACGATCCGGGCGTTCTCGTCGTCCGTGAAGACGCGTCCAAGCTGCAGGCGACCCATGACGTCCACCGCCTGGGCGAGCGTGGCGGCCTCGCCATCGTGGAAGTAGGGATAGGTGAGAGCGACGTTGCGCAGCGTGGGCACCTTGAAGCTGAATCGGTCTGCATCCCTGCCCGTTACCGCCATGCGTCCGACGGCCTCGTTTCGAGTGTGGTATGGCTCAACAATGCCCATGCGCTGAAACGACGTACCGCCCAGCGCCTCACCGTTGTGGCACGCAACGCAACCACTGTCCTTGAAGAGTTCCCAGCCCGATAGCTCGTACGGCGAAATGGCTTCCGCGTCGCCCAGCAGCCAGAGATCAAAACGGGCGTTCGGAGTGACCAGGGTCTTCTCGAACTCGGCGATGGCCTGGGTCACCTCGTCGATGTTGATCTCGTCGACCCCGAAGACCTGCTGGAATTCGATCCGGTACTGGGGGATCGACTCCAGCACGTCGATGGCAAGCGTGTGGCTGAACGCCATCTCCCTGGGGTTGGCGATCGGGCCGCCGGCCTGCTCCTTGAGGTTGGCGGCACGGCCATCCCAGAACTGGGCCACGTTGAGGCTCGAGTTCAGCACCGTGGGTGCGTTGATCGGTCCCTGCTGCCAGTTGTGCCCGATGGAGGTCTTCAGATTGTCGGTGCCACCGAGACTCAGATTGTGACAGGAGTTGCATGAGATGAAGCCGGATCTGGAGAGTCTGGGATCGAAGTAGAGCTTCTTGCCGAGTTCGACCTGAGCGAGGTTGACCTCCTGCGCCGGACGGACGGGCTGAACGGGCTCCGACGACGCGGCGTTCGCCGTCCCCGCATGGATGCACCCGATCAACAGCGCTATGGAGATTGCCGAGACTCTCATGATTCGGTTCCGTTCGTGCGGTGCGGCTAGTCTATCGATCCGGTTGTGCCGGTGGACCCCGGGTTACTACTTATCCAGGCGTCGCGTTGATCGGGTGACCCGGCGATGCCAAGATGCCGGTGTCTTTTTTCGACTGGCGAAGGCTCATGAGCGACGGGTGTTGCGGCGAGCTCGACGTTGCCGCCATGCAGGCCGAACAGCAGAGCGTGCTGAAGCGTGTGCTGGCGATCAACGCCGCGACGTTCGTGATGATGATCGCGGGCGCGGTCCACAGCGGCTCGTCCTCGCTGCTGTCCGGCAGTCTCGACAATCTCGGTGACGCGTTGACCTACGCCATGAGTCTCGCGGTAGTGGGGGCCGGCGCCTCAGCCAAGGCGCGGGTGGCGCTGCTGAAGGGCCTGCTGATTTCCGGTGCTGCCGTGGCCGTGGCCGTGCAGATCGGCTGGCGGCTGCTGCACCCGGAGACACCGATCTTCGAAAGCATGGGGATCATCGCCCTGCTCAACCTCGCCGCCAATGGGGTGTGCCTGTGGTTGCTGTCTCCGCATCGGAGCGCGGACGTGAACATGGCGTCCGTGTGGGAGTGCTCGCGCAACGACGTGGTCGAGGGCGTCGCCGTGATCGGTGCCGCGCTCCTGGTGTGGGTATTCGATTCGGGATGGCCCGACCTGGTCGTCGCCGCGGCGCTGCTGATCCTGTTCGTTCGTTCGGCCGCCCGGGTGCTGCGCAACGCCTGGCGGGAGATGCACCCGCAGCCGGCATCGTAGGGTCCGGATAGCCGCTGCAAGACTCTTGAGAACCATGACCCAGGCGGGTCACCATTGGCGCCGATAGAAGCGGGGAAGGGAAGGCACATGACCGTACAGTGGACACCCGAGCACATGCGCTCGGTATTCGAGTCGGTGAAGAACTGGGGGCGCTGGGGCGAGGCAGACGAAGCCGGGGCGCTTAACCTGATCACGCCGGAGAAGCGGCGACAGGCCGCCGGAGCCGTCAAAGCGGGAATTTCCGTGAGCTGTGCGCGCGAGCTGGCCGTCCAACCGGCGGCCGACAACCCGCATCCGGCCCTGCACATGATGATTCAGGGGGGCGACGATTGCGTCATCCCCGGGGTCGGTCTGGAGGCGACCATGGACTTCGTGGGGGTCGCCTTCCACGGCATGGCCACCACCCACATCGACGCGCTCTGCCATGTGTTCGTGGACGGCAAAATGTACAACGGCTTCGAGGCGAGCGAGGTGAAGAGCACGGGGGCCCGGCGCGGCAGCATCATGTGCGCGAAGGACGGCATCGTCTCGCGCGGGGTGCTGCTCGACATCGCACGGGCGAAGGGCCAGCCGTGGCTCGAGCCCGGCACGAAGATCCACGTCGCCGATCTGGACGCGGCGGAGCGTGAACACGGTGTGCAGGTCGGTGAAGGCGACATCCTGCTCGTGGCCACCGGACGCGATGCGCGTCGCGCCGAGCACGGCCCGTGGGTGCCGTTCGAGGATGGCATGGCAGGTCTGCATCCGGAGTGCGTTCCCTGGCTGCACGAGCGCGGCATTGCGGTGCTGGGCAGCGACGGCATCTCGGACGTGTTTCCGGGTGTACCCCTGGAGGGCTGGGGCATGCCCATTCACCAGTGCACGCTGGTGGCCATGGGCGTGCACCTGCTGGACAACCTGCGTCTGGACGACCTGTGCCGCGTGTGCGCGGAGCGGGAGCAGTACGACTTCCAGTTCACCGTGGCGCCGCTGCGCGTCGAGCGCGGCACCGGATCACCCTGCAATCCGATCGCCGTACTGTGAGGCCGGAAGATGCGTTGTTTTCCATTGCCGAGATCAGCATCGGGCTCGCGGGCTTTTCCGGCCTGGTGGCGGCATTCGTGCAGCAGTCGGCGCATTCCTGGCGCGCGGATCAGAAAACACGGATCGTTCTGCTGATCGTCCTGTCTTTCGGCGTGATCGTCGCGGCGCTTCTGCCGTACGGGCTCTCCGGCGTCAGTGACTCGCCGCGGCTGGTCTGGGGCGTGCCGTTGCTTGCGTTCAGCACCCTGTGCATCGGCCTGCTGATCTACTGGATCAGGGTGTCGCGCCGGCACAGCTTCAAGCTGCTGTTCCCCCTGGTGTCCATTCCGGTGCTCGGGATTGCGACCTCGCTGCAGGTGCTCGCGTTCCTGAGCGGTCTGGGCTGGATCATGCCGTACTCGCCGACCCTCCTGGTGCTCGGATTTCTCGCGGTGCTCGTGTTCGGGGCCAACATGTTTCTCGCGCTGCTGTACTCGATCTGGGAGTGACGCGAGCGGGCAGCGGGAGCGAGTCGGTCAGGATCCCCGACGGGCATTCGCGGCAATGGTATCTGCTACCGTCGTGTACAGCTCGGACGGCAGGTCGTGACCCATGCCGTCGATGATCAGCAGCCGTGCACCAGCAATGTTGCGGGCGATGTCTTCGCTGGCGGCAGGCGGGATGAGCGGATCAGCGGATCCGTGGATCGCCTGCGTCGGCGCGCGGATGCCGGAAATAAGCCCTCGCAGGTCGCCGGTGGCGGCGATGGCGCCGATCTGCCGGCCGACACCACCCGGTACGTATGCGCGCCGCGCGTCCTGCAGCAGCTGGGCACGGATCGCTGCGACCTCCGCCGGGTAGGCCGGACTGCCGATTCGGCGGGCGAGTGCCAGGCCGTTCTCGACGAAGGCCGCCTCGTCCTCCGCCGGATCCGGTGAGGGTGCGGTCAGCATCGCCATGACGTCGGGCGCTGC
>JASFLG010000422.1:0-4418 GCA_050118205.1 Pseudomonadales bacterium | reverse complement strand
CGGGGGCACGTGGTCGTCGCCGTGGTGGCGCCGATAGGGCAGAAGTCGGCGGGTGCCGATCTCCAGGGCCTCGTTCCTGGCCACCGCGAAGCGGGTGTCGTGCCAGCCTCTGGCAACAATCTCGCCCTGCTTGACGACCGTCAGGGTCTCACCGACGGCCTCGATCGTCTTGGCGAGGCTTTTCAATGTATCGAGTGCCTTACCCGAAGGGTTCAGCTGCAGCGCCTCCGTGTTCTGAATCTCGCGGACGGCGCGCCGGATCAGTCGAATCTGGGCAGCGGTCGCGAGCTGGTGACCGAGACAGATGAATACCACCGGTGCGCTGCCGGCGGAGCGCCGGAGAAGGATCTGCTCGACCAGGCCGAGGATGTCCTCGAGACTCGTGTTGGTACCGTCGAAGGACGCGGGATCGTGCACCGACGGATCACCGCCCTCGAAGACGACGGCCATGCCGGCGCTGAGCACGTTGGCGAGACGATCGGAGTTGGCGATGCCGCTCTTCCAGAGCGGGTAGAGCACGGAGTCCGCGTCGGCGATCTGTTGAAGGATATAGGCCACGTTCTTCGATGCACGCACCTTCTCGCCGTGCAGGTTCACCCCGACGTCCGGCCAGGGCTCGACCACGGAGATGCTCTGCCGGAAGATCTCGGGCAGCTCGAGCAGCATGCCGAGCTCCCGGCGGCTTTCGATGATCTTCTCGAGCGGAGGCGCGGCACCCCACTCGAAGCTCGCGGTATGCACGAGCTCGTCGCGACCCGGGAACGGGGTGGGGGAGTCCCGGTCCTTCAGAAAGTACCCGAGCAGGGCGTGCACCGACTGCACCGAGGAGGCGTGCTGGCCGAGGATACCTGGCGTGGTGCGCCACTGGTGCTGGTCCCGGGCCGTTCCCGGCGGTCTACCCTCGTGCGGGCCGATAGTGGTCAGCGTCGTCATTCGTTGAAGTTCGTTCCCGACGTCGTTTTCGCCGGGTTTTCATCGCGATCTGATCCCGGCCGGCTGCCCATTGACCGTGCAATTCGTGCGCCACCGTCGGGGCGGGATTTCCGGTGTGCGTCCGGCCGACAGTGCACCATCTCGGTGCGGATCGACGGATCCGGGCCGTATCCCCGCGCCAGCGTGCTCGAAACCGGGGCGCTTGAGCCGTCCTGTCTGTGGTGCTTAGATGCGGAAGTCTTCGTCGCCGAGAGGTCGCGCGGTGCCCGCGTTCATCGCCCAGGAGAACGAATCCGGAGATCCCGCCGTTGCCGCCCAGGGCTTCGGTCGGGTGTCCGAGGAAGTGCCGCCAGCGTTCGCGCCCGAGGCGGTCGAGCAGGCGTACGCTTACTTTGCCGAGCACGGTTTCGTGGTGCTCGCCGATGCGCTGAATGCGCAGGAGCTCGAGTTCCTGAATCGCTTCTGTGACCGGACCCAGATCGAGCGGCCTGAGAGCTGGGGACTCGGCGCCAGACGGAAACCCCACCACAGGAACCAGGGCCTGATCTTCTCGCAGCCATTGCTGGACTATCCGGAGCTCGATCCGTTTACCCGCCATCCCTCTTCGTTCCCGGTGGTCGCGCGCATCCTCGGTGGCCGGGAGCACGTTCGCTTCAGCGAGTTCAACTTTCGCGAGACGCCCGAGGATGCCGGCCCGGGTGCGATGAACTTTCATCACGACGCGGTGGTCCGTGACCGGCTGGTTCGGGAACCGTACATGCCCTGTGACTGGGTCTGCGCGATCCACTACCTCACCGATGTGGACGAATCGAGCCCTGCGTTCTGCGTGGTACCCGGGAGCCGACGCTACGAGACGCTACGGGACGCCTATGCCGCGCTGGGCAGCGCATATCGCGAGGTACCCCTGCGCGGTCCGGCGGGCACCTGCATTCTCTACGACACGGCCACGTATCACACGCGCCTCGACGGGGACGGCCACAAGCGGCGGCGCACCTGGCATGAGTACTATGCACGCGGGGGTTGGCTCAGGAGCAGCCTCCCCGATACGGATCGCTACGTTCGCCCGCCGAGCCCGGTTCTCACCGACTGGAATCTTTTCCCGGAGCGTCTGGCGCAGAGCCCGGACCCGGAGACCCGGATGTTTTTCTCGCACTGGAACACGGCTCAGTGCGAGTGGGTGGCGTCGGGGTTCGATCCGGCGCTGCGTCGCGCGATGCCGCGTGGCGAGCAGTAGCGCCCGCTGCCGCGCGGTGCACGGCACACCATGACGGTCGGGGCTCAGGACAGGTAGTCGATCTCGTCGCGGATGCGGCGGTCGTCCCGGTAGTCTTCCAGCCGTCGGCGGACCTTCAGCTTCTGCCGCCGCATCACGTGCTGCTCCTGAGCACGCAGTTTCTGACTACGCTCCAGACGTTCGAGCTGGGCCGAGACCTCGGGGGAGAGGTCGTCGAAGTCGCTGAAGTCGTCGAAGTCGTCGAGGTCGTCGTTCATGGGTGTCGTTCGCGGTTGCTCGAAAACGGGCGTCCGACCCGGGGCCGTCCGCCCAGAAATCCTCCGGTTCTCACTGCCACGGAACCGTAACGGGGCGATTGTCGATCTCCGCTGAAAAAAATAAAGCAAAATTTAATCGGTATTTTGATAAAAATACGTTATCAAAATCCCGGCGATCCGGGCCGGAGTCTGCCATGGACACGGAGCTGCTGCGCACGTTTCTCGAGGTGCGCAAGACGCGACACTTCGCACGGGCCGCGGACAATCTGTTTCTCACCCAGGCGGCGGTGAGCGCCCGGATCCGGCAGCTGGAATCCCTGGTCGGACAGCGGCTGCTGACCCGTACCCGGAACAACATTCAGCTCACTGCCGCGGGCCATCAGCTGGTGCCCTACGCCGAGTCGATTCTGGCCGCCTGGGATCGGGCGCTGGTCGAGACGGCGGTGGGCGACCTGCCGCTGGTGGTGATGGGATGCCTGCCGAGCCTGCGCGAGACCTACCTCGACGACTGGCTGCTGACGCTGCTCGGCCGGCACCCGGACTGGCGGTTGCAGGTGACCTCGACGGGTACTGCGGACGCCATCGCTCGCATCCGGGAACGGACTCTGGATCTCGGTGTGGTCTACGAGCCGCCACGCACCACGGACCTGTGGGTGGAACAGCTCGTGGGCTTCGATCTCGTGCTCGTCTCGACCCGTCCCGGACGATCCCTTGAGGCCGGTCTCGACGACTACGTGCACGTCGAGTGGACGGTGGCGCACGACGCGCTGCTGGCGGCCGGCGCGGGGAGCCGGGTGCGCCTCGACTCCGCACGGCTTGCCCAGCGGCTGCTGCTGAGACGCGGCGGCAGCGCGTACCTCGCGGAGCCGGCGATCGCCGACGAGGTGCGTACGGGGCGCCTGCACGTCGTTCCGGATGCGCCGAGGATCGGCCGGGTGGTGCACCTGATCGGCGCGGGTGACAGCCGGGAGGATCCGGGTGTGCGGGAGCTGGTATCTGCCTTGCACGCGCAGGCGTCCGGATAGACCTGCGTCAGTCGGAGAGATCCAGCGCGTGGGCCAGCACCGGCTCCGGGCGCTGGCGGAACCATCCGGCGATACTGTAGCGGTGCGTGCGGGTCGGCAGCACCTCGTGCGGGAACCGCTCGGAGAGGTAGACAACCAACGTGCCGAGGACGGGTGGAAAACGGCCGATCTCGTTGTCGTTGGGGCCGTAGAGCACGAGCTCGCCGCCATCCGACGGCAGCCAGGCCGGATTCAGATAGAGCACCACGCTGACCATGCGGCTGCGCCCGCCCTGAAACGCGTCCAGGTGCCGGCGATAGAAATCGCCGGGTCCGTAAAGCGCGAAGTGGCTCTCGAAGCTGGCGAGGCCCAGCATCAGGGTGTGGTTCAGGTGCGTGCGAAGACTCTCGGCCCACTCGAGCCAGCCCTGCTCTTCCGGAGTGGCTGGCTCGATCCAGGCGATCCGGTCCCGGCGCACGAAGGGATTGAGTTGAGTGTCCGTCTGCCGGCCGATCGCCGCAGCCCGGTAGGTCGACAGCGCCCGGGCACGCTGGCAGAGCGCATCGGTGAGCGGCACCGGAAGCAGCCCCGTGAACACGCCCCAGCCCCGATCCAGGAGCGCAGCGGCGATCGCCTCGAAGGGCGACGCGAGGGGCGGCACGAGCGGTACAGAGTCAGACGACAAGGACAAAGCGCTCCGCGGGATGGACGGTGTCGCGCCGCAGCCGGCGGCGGCGCAATATACTCCAGCGCCCGCATCTCGACACCACTTTCGTGGGCCGCCTGCAGCCGTTCACGCCGCTGTAACGTTTTCCGGTCAGCCTGCCGGCTTTGATCCGGATGCCCGTGTCATCGTGACAGATTCCCGTCCGACCGGAACGCTCTCGTTTGCCGAGCGGATGAACTTTCTGGTCACCAACCGCATCCCGCGACGTGCGCTGACCCGATTCATGGGCTGGTTCAGTCGGATCGAGAGTCCGCTTCTCGCGC
>JASFLG010000421.1:0-4432 GCA_050118205.1 Pseudomonadales bacterium | reverse complement strand
ATCGAGCTCGGCGAGATCACCCGGGCGATCAAACGGGCCGCGGCGGACGAGCGGATCCACATGGCCGTGCTGAATCTGGACGAGGTCAATCTGGGCGCCGGACAGGCCACCGTGATCGGTGAGGCGCTGCGAACGTTCCAGGCTGCCGGTAAGCGGGTGGCCGCCTATGGTGCCGGTTTCGGTCAGGCCCAGTACCTGCTGGCGAGCTATGCGGACGCTCTGTACATGCACCCAATGGGCCAGCTCATCCTCCCTGGCTACGGTGTAAACCAGCTTTATTTCAAAGGGTTACTGGATAAACTGGATGTGAACATGCATATATTCCGTGTGGGCAAGTACAAAGAATTCGTCGAGCCGTACACCCGCACGGACATGTCCCCCGAGGCACGGGAAGCAAACCAGGAGCTGGTTGACGAGCTCTGGGATTTCTACCGTCGGGAAGTGATCGCCAACCGCTCACTCGATCCGGCGGAGTTCGAGCGTTTCACTCAGTCGCTGCCCGAGGCGGTCACCCGCATGGGCGATCTGGCCACCACGGCGGTGGAGCACCATCTGGTGGACGAGCTCCTGGATCTCGACGAGGTCAGGGCGCGAATCGCCGCCGAGGTGGGTTACGCCGATGACGGCAGCTACAAGCGCATCGGCATCGACGACTACCTGGCCGCCATCGGTCCCGCCCCCGGTCCAACCGGCAAGCCCGCCGTGGCCGTGATCACGGCGGAGGGCCCGATCGTCATGGGCCGCCAGAGCCAGGAGGTGGTGGCGGCGGACACGATCATGTCGCTGATCCGCACGGCGCGCCAGGACGACGACGTGCAGGCGCTGGTGCTCAGGGTGAACAGTCCGGGTGGCAGCGCCTTCGCTTCCGAGCTGATCCGTCAGGAGCTGGAGCTCCTGCAGCTCACGGGCAAGCCTCTGGTCGTGTCCATGGGCCAGGTCGCGGCCTCCGGGGGCTACTGGATCTCCAGCACCGCGGATCGAATCCTGGCGGCGCCCACCACGATCACCGGGTCCATCGGCGTCTTCGGACTGTTTCCCACGTTCGAGGACAGCCTGGCCGGTATCGGGGTCGGCAGCGACGGGGTCGGCACCACCCCCCTGTCCGGCGCCCTGAGCCCGTTCACGGCTCTATCCCCGGACATGGCCGCGATCCTGCAGCAGAACACGGAGCACACGTACGAGCAGTTCGTGAATCTGGTCGCCCGAGGCCGGGATATGGATCCCGAGGCGGTGAACGCCATCGCCCAGGGCCACGTCTGGACCGGGTCACGCGCCAAGGCGCTCGGCCTGGTGGACGACATGGGCGGTCTCGAGGATGCGGTGAAGCTGGCGGCCGACCTTGCGGGTATGGAGGCCTACGACGTGAAGCGGATCCGGCCCACGCTCTCCCCCCGGGACCTGCTGCTCGGCGCCCTGACCGGCGCACAGGGCAGCAGCGGTGGGGTGCTGATCGATCGCCTGCCGAAGGCGCTCGGCGCCTGGCTCGAGGGCGCCACCCGCCTCCTCGGGGCGCTGAACGACCCGAGGCATGGCTACGCGCTGTGTGAGATCTGCGTGGGCCCGGACGGTATCGCGTACTGAACGGAGTCGGTCGTCGTGTCCGGGCAGGACACTAGAACATGGTGATCCGCGTGCGGCCACTCGGTGCCCGGCTGCTGGCCCGGCGTCGGCGCATGCGGCTGTGCAGCGCCGTGCGCTTGGAAGCCAGGAACTCCTCGCGGGTCACCCCGCCGCCGCGCCGATTGGCCGCCTCCCGGCGGTAGCCGCAGAAGTCGTTGTAGGCGTCGATCTCGGGCCGGAGCTCGCTGGTCAGGAGCTCGATCATGATGGCGTCATCGATGAAGCCGAGCACGGGAATGTTGTCCGGAATCATGTCCTGCGGATCGGCGAAGTAGGCCAGCGCGGAGATCACGTTCCTGCGCTCCTTGCCGGAGAGCCCCCACTCCTCGTCCTTGACCATGTCGATCAGCGCGCTGAGCTTGGCAACCCGCACCGCCACGAACATGGGTACCTTGGCGTTCTTGATCTCTTCGACCATCTTCTCCGCGTTGACGATGACGTCCGCTTCCTCGAGCTTGGCCGCGGCCGCCTGCGCCTGCTTCATGTTTGCGCGGAAATAGCGCAGGTCCTTATCGTCCAGGTCGAAGGTCACCCTGAATGGCATCACAACCCCTCCGTTGTGTCAGTGTTGTCGTTGGTCGCGTCTGCGCCGGCCACTTCCCGTGGTTGTCCGGCCGGGACAGGCGCACTATACCGAATTCAGCCTGGCCGCTGCTTGATTTTCGCCCAGTAATCTCTGGTCAGCGACTTCATCTCCTTGCGCATGAGCATGATGCCGAGGAGATTGGGCAATGCCATGAGCGCCAGGGTCACCGCCGAGATCAGCCAGACGAGCGAGGTATCGGCGATGGTCGCCGAGAAGAAGCCCAGCACGTAGAGCACCCGATAAAGCGTCACCCACCTGAGCCCGAACAGATAGGTCACGGCCCGGTCCCCGTAGTATGACCAGGCGAGCGCTGTGGAGAACGCAAACAGCACCAGGCCCACCGTCACCGCATACTGACCGTAAGGACCGAGAAAACTCTGCTCGAACGCCTTGGCCGTGAGCGGCACCGAGTGCAGCAGCGAGCGGCCCGAGAAGACGACGGCCGGATCCGTGGGTGCGCCGCCGTCGAAGGCGATGGTGCCTGTGAACGGGGTGCCGTCCCGGCTCGCCCGCACGTCCTCCGCCACGGAGCGATTGTGGATCACCGTGTACGGGCCCGGTTGAAGCACGCCGTCGGTGACCCTCACCTCGCCGGTGAACGGTTTCACCGGGTCGTTCTCCGGCGGCAGGAAATCCAGATGCGCGAAGAGCTCGGCGACGTTCTCCGGATTCCGGTCCGAGTACTGACCCGCCACCACCTGCATGTCGAACGGCGCGAACTCCGTTTCGAACTTCTTGGTCCAAACGCCGGAAGACAGGATCACGAGCCCGGTAAGCGTGCAGATGAGCAGCGTGTCGATGAACGGCTCGAGAATCGAGACCATGCCCTCGGAAACGGGCTCGGTGGTCCGGGCCGAGGCGTGCGCAATGGGCGCCGAGCCCTGCCCCGCCTCGTTGGAGAAGAGGCCGCGGTTGACCCCCCGGTTGAACGCATAGGCGAACGTGGCGCCGAGAAAGCCGCCGGACGCCGCTGAGCCGGAAAACGCGTTGCTGAACACGGCCGCGAAGGACGGCAGGATCTGGTCCGCGTTGGAGATGGCAACCGCCAAAGCGCCGAACGCATAGAAGATGCCCATGAACGGCACGATGCTCGCAGCAACGATGGCGATGCGGCGGATGCCGCCGATGATCACCGCCCCGAGCAGAAACGAGAGCACGAGCCCCGAGATCCAGGTCGGGACGCCGAACGAGGCCTCGATACCTGAGGCCATGTTGTTGCTCTGGGGCATGTTCCCGGAGCCGAACGAGCTGATCACCAGCGCCACGGAGAAGAACACGGCCAGCCACTTCATGTGCAGGCCGCGCTCCATGTAGTACATGGGCCCGCCCGCCATGCGGCCCTCGTCGTCGACGACCCGGTACTTGTGCGACACCGTGACCTCGACGAACTTGGTGGTCATGCCGACGAAGGCGGTCGCCCACATCCAGAACAGGGCCGCGGGGCCGCCGAGATAGATGGCGAACGCCACACCGCCGATGTTGCCCGTGCCGACCGTGCCGGACAGCGCCGTGGACAGGGCCTGAAAGTGGCTGGTATCGCCCGGCGCACCGCCGGGGGTGTGCTTGCCGCGGAGCACGCCCCAGGCGTGGCGGAAGTAGCGGACCTGGGGAAAGCCGAGATACAGCGTGAAGAAGACGCCGACGCCGAGGAGCACGTACGGGAAGTAGACGGCGCTGCCCAGATAGCCGTCGAGCAGCGTCAGAAATGATTGGAATCCCTCCATGAACGGCCTGCTTGTTGGTTGTTGTTCAGTTCGTTCGAATCAACGCTTCGCGGCCTTGTCCGGAAACAGCGCCCCGCGCATGACGTCGTAAATGCGATTCTGCTCCATCACGCCGCGCATGCGCTCGGCGTTCGGCCCCCGGGCGTATGCCGCCACGTCTTCGCCGCCGTGGGTCTCGGACGCCATCGGCAGGGTCGCCACCTGCAGAAAGTCCTCCGCTTCGGTATCCACGTCGGTGAGGTCCGGCAGGGTCTCCCGGTACCCCGGCCCGTTCGCATAGCCCAGGGTGGTGTACGGGTGGCCGTTGGCGTCCTTCGCGAGCTCGCCGTTCGGCATCACCACCTTACCGAGAATCGGGTTGCCGCGGCGCGGATAGCCGGCCATGGTGAGGGTATGGCTGTGGTCGGCGGTCACCACGATGAGGGTATGGCCCTCGTCGGTCAGGTTCATCGCCACCTGCACCGCCTCGGCCATGGCCACCGCGTCGGTCAGGGACCGGTAG
>JASFLG010000420.1:0-4453 GCA_050118205.1 Pseudomonadales bacterium | reverse complement strand
ATCCGGCACCCTGCGCCGGCATCCGGACATCAAGGTGCTGCGCCGATCGGAGGATCTCGCCGGGTACGTCGCGGTGCAGGGCGCCCTGCTTCGCACCCTTTGGAACCGGCTCGCCCCGGGTGGCACCCTGCTCTACTGCACCTGCTCGGTTTTCCACGAGGAGAACGACGGCGTGATCGCCGACTTTCTCGCCGCGACCCCGGACGCCGAGCCCGCGCCGGTCGCATTGCCGACCGGCGTCCCCACGGTGCACGGCTGGCAGCTCCTGACGCTGCCGGCACCCGCCGACGGTGACGACATGACGGTGGACGGATTTTACTTCGCGCGTATGACCCGGCGGGAAAAAGCAAGTTAAGATGCCGGCGCCATGAAAATTCTAATCATCGGGGCCGGCCAGGTGGGGGGCACGCTCGCGGCCAATCTGGCCAGCGAGGCGTTCGACATTACCCTCGTGGACAACAATGAGGCGGCGCTGAACGAGCTCCGGGTCAAGCTCGACATACAGACCGTGCACGGCTGGGGCTCGCACCCGGATGTGCTGCGCCGGGCGGGCGCCGACGACGCGGACATGCTGATTGCGGTCACCTCGAGCGACGAGGTGAACATGATCGCCTGCCAGGTCTGCTACTCGCTGTTCCGCACACCCACGAAGATCGCCCGGATCCGGTCTTCCTCGTATCTCACGCGGGAAGGCTTCTTCTCCCAGGAGCACATGCCGATCGACGTGCTGATCAATCCGGAGCAGGTCGTCACGGAGCACATCCGTCAGCTGCTCGAGCACCCCGGCGCGCTGCAGGTGCTCGACTTCGCCGACGGGCGGGTGCAGCTGGTGGCGGTGAAGGCCTACTACGGGGGGCCCCTGGTCGGCCAGGAGCTCTCCTTCTTCCGTACCCATCTGCCCAAGGTGGACATGCGCGTCGCGGCGATCTTCCGACGAGGCCAGGCGATCAAGCCCACGGGCACCACCGTGATCGAGGCGGACGACGAGGTGTTCTGCATCGCCGCATCCGAGCACATCAACGCGGTGATGGCCGAGCTGCGGCGGGTCGAGCGGCCGTTCCGACGGGTCATGGTCGCCGGGGGCGGCAATATCGGCACGGCGCTCGCGAAGGCCATCGAGCCGTACTTCTCGGTCAAGGTGCTCGAGTTCAATCCGGATCGCTGTCAGCAGCTCGCGGAGACCCTGAACAAATCCGTCGTGCTCAATGTTGACGCCACCGACCGTGAGCTGCTGATCGAGGAAAACGTAGAGCAGTGCGACGCCTTCTGTGCGGTGACCAACGACGACGAGGTGAACATCATGTCGTCTCTGCTCGCCAAGAAGCTGGGTGCGCGCCAGGTGGTTACGCTGATCGGCAAACCGGCATACGTGGACCTGGTTCAGGGCGGAGAGATCGACATCGCCATCTCTCCGCAACAAGCGACCACAAGCTCGTTGTTGAGCTATGTCCGGCGCGGCGACGTGGTGAAAGCACACAGCCTGCGCCGCGGTGCCGCCGAGGCGCTCGAGGCGATTGCGCACGGCGACGAGAAGAACTCCAAGGTCGTCGGCCGCGCGATCCGCGACATCGACCTGCCGAACGGTGTAACGATCGGCGCCATCGTGCGTGGCGAGGACGTAATCATCGGCCATGACGACGTGGTCGTGCAGTCCGACGATCACGTAATTCTGTTCCTGGTCGACAAACGTCAGATACCCGCCATCGAACGGCTGTTCCAGGTTGGCCTGACCTTCTTCTGAGCGACGCCGGGAAGCACATGCACCTGGCTGTCATCCTCAAGGTCACGGGCATTCTGCTGACCGTCTTCAGTTTCGTGCCCGTCCTGCCCATGCTCGTTGCGCTCTACTACGGGGAAGATACCTTCGCCACCTTCACCTGGGCGTTCGTGGTGACGCTCGCCACCGGGGTGCTGCTCATGGGCATCGGCCGGGGCGATCGCGAGCTGCGCAGTGGCGACGGCTTTCTCATCACCGTCCTTTTCTATCTCGGCCTGGGTCTGTTCGGCTCGATTCCCCTCTTTCTGGCGGAGTCCGTCGACGCAAGCATCACCGACGCTGCGTTCGAATCCTTGTCAGCACTCACCACGACCGGAGCGACCGTCATCGTCGGGCTCGACGAGCTGCCTCGATCCATCCTGTTCTACCGGCAGCTCCTGCAGTGGTTCGGTGGGATGGGCATCATCGTTCTGGCCGTGGCCATTCTGCCCATGCTCGGTATCGGCGGCATGCAGCTCTACCGGGCGGAGTCACCTGGGCCGGTCAAGGACAACAAGCTGACTCCGCGGATCACGGAGACGGCAAAAGCTCTCTGGTATCTGTATCTCGGAATCACGCTCGCCTGTGCGCTGTCCTACTGGGCCGCGGGCATGTCGGTCTTCGACGCGATCTGCCACAGCTTCTCGACTGTGGCCATCGGTGGTTTTTCCACGCACGACGCGAGCCTGGGTTACTTCGACAACCCGGCCGTCGAGATGGTCGCGATCGTGTTCATGATCTTTGCGGGTATCAACTTCGGTCTGCACTTCATGGTGTTCAACCGGCGCAACCCCGCCCTGTATCTGCAGGACCGGGAGCTTCGCGCCTATGTGTTCGTGCTGGCTGCGGTGATCGTGGTCGTCTGCTCGGTGCTGCTGCGTTATCCGACCGCTTCCGATGCGCCCATTCGAGAGGGCGTTTTTCAGGCGGTGAGCATGGCCACCACCACGGGTTACGCCACGACCAGCTTCAACCTCTGGCCGTCCGCGGCGCCGGTGCTGCTGATGTTCGCCGCGTTTGCCGGCGGCTGCGCCGGCTCGACGGCCGGCGGGATCAAGATCATCCGGGTACTGCTCATCTACCTGCAGGGTGCCCGCGAGATCCGGCGCCTGATTCACCCTAATGGCGTGTTCACAGTGAAGCTCGGCAGGCAGAAGGTACCCGACCGGGTGATCGAGGCGGTCTGGGGCTTTTTCTCCGTCTACGTGATTTCGTTTCTTACCCTGGTCACGGGGGTGATGTACTTTTCGGAGCTCGACTTTCTGACGGCGTTCTCGGCGGTCGGCGCGTGCCTGAACAATCTGGGCCCCGGGCTCGGCGACGTGGCCGCGAACTACGCTTCGCTCAGCGCCGGGGTCAAATGGACGCTGATCTTCGCCATGCTGCTCGGACGTCTCGAGATCTTTACCCTGCTGGTGCTGTTCACGCCCGCATTCTGGCGGCGTTGACGCACGGAAGAACGGTCGGATCAGGTGCGGTAAGGATTGAGGCCGCCTTCCGGCGGCTTCTTGAAACGCTTGTACTCCCACTGGTACTGGCCAGGGTCGGTGCGCACGAGCTTCTCGATCGCGTCGTTCATCGACGCGACGGATTCCTGCGCGTCCTCGGAATAGATCGCCTCGCTGACCGGGGTGAACGCGACGTGGAACCCGTCGTGGCCCCGCGTGCAGCTACCGATCACAACCAGCGGATTCGTGCTCCGGATGAGCCGGTGCGCGAACGTCATGGTCAGTGCCGGCCGGCCGAAGAAGGGCGCGTAGACGCCTGCGCTCCGGGTCGGCACCTGGTCCGGAAGAATGCTCACCGGCTGCCCCTGCTTGAGCGCCTGCAGCACGCCGCGCACCCCCTGCGCATCGATCGGCAGCAGGGTAGCGCCCGTTCTCTGTCTGCTCTCACGGATCATCGCGTCGATGGCGGCTATCTTCGGCGGATCGTAGAGGGCGAGAAATCGGTACCGCCCGAAGTGCAGCGCGAACAGCTCCCAGTTTCCGTAGTGCGGTGCCAGGACGAGAATCCCGCGGCGCTCGTCGAGCGCCTGCTGCAAGGGCGCGAAGCCGTCGACCCGCCGTATGAGCGAATCGAGGCGCTCCTGTGGCCAGTGAAAAACGATACCGGCCTCCGCCAGAAGTCTGCCTGTGTGTTTGAGACTTTGTTGAACGAGGGCGCGCCGCTGCTTGTCGCGCATCCCTGGAAAGCAGTAGCGGAGATTCGCTTCGGTGGTTCTGGCCGCTCGGGTGCGCAGCACGTACGAGATGCTGCCGATGGCGTTCCCCAGGATACGAACCGCTCCGAAAGGCAACAGCGACGTCAGCCGCGTCCACAGGCGAAGCAGATAAGGAGCTAGAGCGTCCAAGATGCGGCGACTCCGGCGCATCGCTCGAAGGCCGGGCAGGACGTCAGGTGGTCGTTCACCAGCCCGGCACTCTGCATGAAGGCATAGCACGTGGTGGGACCGACGAAGCGGAACCCGGCCTGCTTCAGCTGCTTTGCCAGCCGGCGCGACGCCTCCGTCTCCGCCGGCACCGTGCCGATGCTCGAGAACCGGTTCTGCCTCGGCTCGCCGTCCACCGCGGACCACACCAGGGGCGTGAACCGTCCATCGAGCTCGAGCAGCGCCCGCGCGTTACCCACCATCGCCTCGAGCTTGCCGCGATGGCGGATCACACCCGGGTCTTCGAGCCAGCGCCCGATGTCTGC
>JASFLG010000419.1:0-4453 GCA_050118205.1 Pseudomonadales bacterium | reverse complement strand
TGACGAACGTGTCGATGTGATCCTTCGTGTAACAGAGGTCCAGCGCGTCCACGACCATGCGGATGTCCGCCGAGTTCTTGCCGGACTGGCGCGTGTGCGGAATCTCGATCAGCTCGAAAGCGGCGTCGTGCATGGCCGGTTTGAAGCTCTTGTAGCGATCCCAGTCACAGTAGGCCTTCTTCACGACGATGTTGCCCTTCAGGAGCAGCCGCTCGAGGACCAGGCGCATGTCGAATTTCGGGAACTTGGCGTCCTCCACGCCCAGCGCCACGTTTTCGAAATCGCAGAACAGGGCCAGGTTTCTGTCCGTCTCGGACGGGTTGTTCATACTTCTTTTCCTGAATCAGTGATGCGGCCGGCGCTAACCCGGCTCGGACTCTGCGCCCGCACTCACCCGGAGAAGGCCGCGAAAGGCTCTCTGGGCCGTGGACTCGCCTGTCAACACCTTGTACACGTCCTCGGCGATGGGCATGGATATCGCGTGCTCTCCGGCGAGCTCCATCACGGTCGGTGCGCTCTTCACCCCCTCCGCGACCATTACCATGTCGGCGACGATCTCGTCGATCGTCCGGCCCTTGCCGAGCTCCAGGCCCACGTGCCGGTTGCGGCTCTGGGGGCTCGTGCAGGTGGCAATCAGATCACCCATGCCGGCGAGCCCGGAGAACGTCTCCTTGCAGCCGCCGAGCGCAACGCCCAGCCGGGTGATCTCGGCGAGACCCCGGGTAATCAGGCCGGCCCGCGTGTTGTCACCGGCGCCCAGACCATCCCCCATTCCCACGGCAATGGCAATGATGTTCTTGAGCACCCCGCCGAGCTCACAGCCGACCACGTCCTCGTTGCTGTACACGCGGAACAGGCCGCTGTTGAACAATGGCCGCAACAGCTCGACGTTTCCGCCCCCCTGCATGGCCAGCACGCTGGCGGCAGCCCGACCTTCCATGATCTCCCGGGCGAGGTTGGGTCCGGTGAGCACCCCGGTGGGATGTCCCGGCAGGACCTCCTCGACGATCTCGGTCATCCGCTTGCGCGTTCCCGCCTCGAATCCCTTGGTGAGACTGATCACCGGCACCCAGGCGCGGATGTGCTCCCGTACCTTCTCCAGCACTGCCCGGAAATTCTGGGAGGGTATGGCCATCACCAGAACGTCCGCCTCGGCGACGGTCGTCGCGAGGTCGTCGGTGGCCTGGAGGCGCTCCGGCAGGCGAATGCCGGGTAGATACCGCCGATTGGTGTGATCGGCGTTGATCTCGCGCACCGTCTCCGGATTGCGCGCCCAGAGGATCACCGGGCCATTGCGGCTGACGAGCGACGCCACCGTGGTACCCCAGGATCCGCCACCGAGCAGGCCGACTTTCAATTGCGACACCCTGGCCCTCCCAAGCCTCGAAGGGTCAGTATAGGTGCCGCGGGCGGCTCTGGTGAACCTCCTTTGCAGTAAGATCGCCAGAGGAACCCGGTTGACTCTCACCGGTCGAAGAACCCGCGATCCCATCGAAGCGGAGGTCAACATGACCAGAGTGCTACTCGTCACCATCCTCGCCCTGCTTTCCGCCCCGGCGTTGGCCGCGCCTGCGGCGCCCGCAACGCATGAGCAGCCCACGCCGCCGGCGGCCCCGTCGCAGCCGGCCGACCGTCCGTGTCACAACGACATGATGAAATTCTGCAACGCACAGATGGGCGACCGGGACGCGATGCATACCTGCATGCAGGAGAATCACAGCAAGTTCTCCGCAGAATGCCAGGCCGCGATTCAGGCACGCCGGGAAGTCCGGCAAGGCCAGGGTCCGGGGACCGGCAAGCCCAAAGGCCCCGGTGGCCCGCCGACGGACGGAGGCTGATCAGCCCGGATCGGGGCCGCGGGACAGATCGGCCAGCAGATCGTTGGCCAGCCCGACGAAAATCTGGAAGCTCTCGTCCGCTGCGAGTCGCTCGCCGATCATCTCGCGAAAGGCGCGGTCCTTCAGCGCCTGCAGCGCCACCACCGCGTCACCCCATGCACGCTCGTCCTCGAGGGCTTCGTCCCGGATCGCCAGTGCCTCCCGGATAAAGGCGTCGACACGGTTCTTGCGCCGGATGCTCAGGAAGCGGTAAAGCGCGTACAGACCCGACAGCAGCGCGAGCCCCAGCGAGACTGCCACCTCCGCGACCCCGGAGTAGCGCTCGTAGAGATCGGGTTCATCCCGCTGCAGATAGGCCAGCGCGCCCGGATGCACTCCGAACGCCGAGCTGGAGACGTCGAAGTGTTCCGTGAGCCGATGGAACAAGCCGGGATGCTCGGCTGACAGCGCCGCCTTCTGCCGGAGAATGTCGGCCAGCAGATCGTAGACGATGCCGTCCGGGAGATCGGTGCGCCCGACGAGCACGTTGTCGACGGCGAGGGTCAGCACGGGTTCCGGCGTCAGCGATCCGTAGGTGCCGGCCGGAATCACGAAGGGTTCGAGGTGCGGTTCGAGCAGCGTCACGGAGTCGATGAACGATCCGGTGCCGATATCCTCGGGTGCGCCGAGGCCGTACAGCCGATAGTTGCCGCAACGCGCGATGCGTTCGTCCACCTCGCGCAGAATCGGCACGTACACCACGATCACGTCCGGGCAGCCCGCCGCCTCGGTGTAGGCGATGGCTTCCGGATCCATGCCGGCTCGACGAGCGGCCGAGCTCAGAAGCAGCCGGGACGGTGAGCCCGGCGGACCGCCGTAGACAGCGTGCGTCCCGAGCTCCCGGATCAGGCGCATTGGCGGCAGAGAAGGATCCAGCACCGACTCCCGGTACGCGATGTGCAGCACCGTAGGGTAAAGGGGAAGGATGGTGGCGAGGCGCGGATCGTACTTCTCCGCGTTCGAGACGAGGGCAAGGTCCGCTTCCCCTCTCATCACGGCGGTGAACGCAGGCTGATCGGGATCTGGATTGTCGATCAGCCGGATACGGATGTCGCCGTCCTCATCGAAGATCTGCGCGAACTCCAGCGCAATGCGCTGGTCGAGCATCAGTGGCGGCCGAACCAGTGTCAGCTCGCGGTCGAGCTCCGAGCAACCACCCAGAAGGGGCACGAGGAACACAAGCGCCCGAACGTACCTCACCCGAAAAGCTTCGGTTGTGCGGCCACGATCTGAGCCTTCATGGCGCCGCTGGCAGCGCTCTCGGCGATCCGGTTGGCCCAGTCCATGGCCGCACGCTCGAGCGCCTTGTCGTCCGGCACCACGGCACAGAGGTAGCCCGCGGCCATGGCTTCGTCCGCATCGATCCGGTCACCGGTCAGCACCAGCCTCCGCGCCATGGTCTCGCTCATCTGGCTCCGGGTGAGCTCGAACGCGGCCGGCACGCCGAACTTCACCTGCGGTTGGCCGAACTGGGCCCCGGCCACCGCAATCCTCAGGTCACACATCGTCGCCAGATCCATGCCGCCGGCCAGCGCCGGTCCGTTCACCGCGGCGATCAGCGGCTTACCGAACGTGTGCACCGCGCGATGGTAGGCGCCGGCATCGGCGAAGATCTCCGCGGCGTCCCCGGACTGCAGCTCCTTCAGATCGAATCCGGCACAGAACGTGGCGCCTGCACCCGTCAGCACCACCGCCTTGATTGACTCGTCCTCCGCAAGCCCCGCCAGCGTTTCCACCAGCGCATCCCGAAGCGCCCGGTTCAGCGCGTTGCGCTGATCCGGCCGGTTGAGGCGCAGCACCGCGACCATGTCCGCACGCCCGATCTGCAGCCCTTCGAAGTCGGTCATCCGGCGCGCTCCTCGAGACCCGCTTTCTCTAGCCGCCAGAGCAGCACGTCCAGCCGGTCCTGGCCGAAGAAAGGCTCCCCTTCGAACGCACACGTCGGCACACCCCAGTGACCGGCCGCTTCGTGGTCCTGCTGATTCTGCTCGATCGCCCCTTCCAGTCGCTCCGTCTCCTGACGCTCGGTCCGGTCCAGCGAAGCGAGATCGAGCCCGGCCCGGGCGGTCGCTTCGGCCAGGTGTTCACCCTCGTGCCAGTTGCGCGTGCCCTGCCAGATGAGTCGGGACACCTCGTCCGCGAACTCGATACCGCGGCCCTGCTCCGCCGCCGCGACGCCAATGCGGGTGAGGCGATGAATGTGCGGTTGCACGTCGCTCGTGCGCGGGCGCCCGTTCTCGTCCCGGTACTGACTCACCGGATCCGGATCCGGCCAGGCCAGCGGCAGCTCGAGATACTCGGCCACCCTCGCCAGATCCCGCTGAAAGTACGACATCCAGAGCGGATGCACGTTCAGAAAGAACTCGGGGGTGCGGATGGCGATGGGATAGACGGGCCGGAAACGGACCTCCAGGTCGTAGCGTTCCTGCCAGGCCCGTAACCGAGGGGTGGCCAGGTACGACCACGGGCTGCGGAACGACCAGAACACGTCGATGGCGAGGCTCGCCATATCTTCCTCCCTTTGCGTCAGAGCGTCCGTAACAATACGGCGCGTCCGCCCGGAAGTCAGCATGGGC
>JASFLG010000418.1:0-4454 GCA_050118205.1 Pseudomonadales bacterium | reverse complement strand
TGTCTCCGGGCTGGTCGGGGGCGCCGCAGTTGGGGCAGTCGCCACGCACGAAGCGGTCCGCGAGAAACAGGTTTCGCTCGGGGTCGTAGAGCTGCGAGACCGTGTCCGTGAAGATGAGCCCCTTGTCCTTCAGCCGATTGAAGATGAGCTCCGAGTACGTTCGATTCTCTTCGGAGTGGGTGGAGTAATAGTTGTCGTGGCTGATCAGGAAGCCCTGGAAGTCCCGGCTGTGCGCCTGCCGGATCTCCTCGATCATCGCTTCCGGTTCCATTCCCCGATCCTCGGCCATCAGCATGGTGGCGGTGCCGTGCGTGTCGTCGGCGCAGACATAGAACACCTGATGGCCGCGCAGGCGCTGAAACCGCACCCAGATGTCCGTCTGGATGTGCTCCAGCAGGTGGCCGAGGTGAATCGCGCCATTGATGTAGGGCAGGGCACTGGTAACCAGAATGCGTCGGGACATGAGAGTGGCCGGATCGCTCGAAAATGCCGAAAAATCGCGACTATACCGGCAACTCACCTATAATGCGCGGCCTCGAATTCTGGACGACGGGACAGCGAGCATGCGAGTGGAAGCCTTTCCGGACCCGCTTCTGGGCACCCCCTGGGGTGAGCTGGGCGCCCGGGTGCTGTCCAGCGGTAATCGGGTCTCCGTGACGCTCGGCTATCCGGCGTCGGGAGCCGTTTCCGAGTACGCTGACGCTCTGGCGGCCTTTCTCGGTGTGGCGTCGGTGGATCTCGACCTGCACTTCACCCCGCCGCCCGGGCGGGGGATCAACCAGGTGCGCCACATCATCGCCGTGGCTTCCGCCAAGGGTGGTGTGGGCAAGTCGACCACCGCCGTGAACCTGGCGCTGGCGCTCGCGGCGGAGGGCGCCAAGGTCGGCCTGCTCGATGCGGACATCTACGGGCCGAGCCAGGGGATGATGCTGGGTGTGCCCGAGGGCCGGCGCCCGGAGACCACGGACGGTAAGACGTTCACCCCGATCAAGGCGCACGGCATCCAGGCCATGTCCATGAGCTTTCTGGTGACCGAGTCCACCCCCATGGTCTGGCGCGGACCCATGGTGTCGGGTGCCCTGCAGCAGCTGCTCGGTCAGACCGGCTGGCAGGACGTGGACTATCTGATCGTGGACATGCCGCCGGGCACCGGAGACATCCAGCTCACCCTGTCGCAGCGCGTGCCGGTTGCCGGTGCCGTCATCGTGACCACCCCCCAGGACATTGCCCTGCTCGATGCGCGCAAGGGCATCGAGATGTTCCGCAAGGTGGACATCGACGTGCTCGGGGTGATCGAGAACATGAGCACCTTCATCTGTCCGGCCTGCGGCACCGAGAGTCATCTGTTCGGCTCGGGCGGCGGCGCCAGGATCGCGCAGGAATGCGGCGTGCCGCTGCTCGGCGAGTTGCCCCTTGCGATCGAGATCCGGGAGCAGGCGGACGGCGGCCGACCGACCGTGGCCGCGGATCCGGAAGGAGCGATCGCCGCCGTCTACCGTCGCGCGGCCCGCTTCGTGGCGGCCCGGCTCTGGGCCATCAGCCAGGGCAAGGGTGCGGATGCCGCCGGTGGCATTCAGATCACCATGACGGACGACTAGACGCAGGACCGAGGTAGTAGATGACGATCAAATCCGATCGCTGGATCCGGGAGATGGCGGCCGCCGGCATGATCGAGCCGTTCGAGCCGGGCCAGGTGCGAGAGGCGCACGGGAAGAAGCTGATCTCCTACGGCACTTCGAGCTACGGCTACGACGTTCGCTGCGCGCCGGAGTTCAAGGTGTTCACCAACATCTACTCGGCCACGGTGGATCCGAAGGCGTTCGATCCGCGGAGCTTCGTGGACGTGAGCGGTGAGGTCTGCATCATCCCGCCGAACTCCTTCGCGCTCGCGAGCACGGTAGAGTACTTCCGGATACCGCGCGACGTGCTCACCATCTGCCTCGGCAAGTCCACCTACGCGCGCTGCGGCATCATCGTCAACGTGACCCCCCTCGAGCCCGAGTGGGAAGGGCACGTGACGCTCGAGTTCTCGAACACGACCAACCTGCCTGCGAAGATCTACGCCAACGAGGGTGTCGCGCAGATGCTGTTCTTTCAGTCGGACGAGCAGTGCGAGGTCACCTACAAGGACCGGGGCGGCAAGTATCAGGGTCAGCGCGGCGTCACACTGCCGCGTCCCTGAGCGGAGCCCGTCAGGCGATCAGAATCTGACCCGGACCGGCGGCGCTGTCACCGGTCACCATGGTGCCGATGATCGTTGCGGTCTCTCCGGCGGCGTTCAGCCGCTCGACGGCCACGCGTGCATCTTCCGCCGCCACCGCCACCACGAAGCCGATGCCCAGGTTGAAGGTGCGCAGCATCTCGGTCTCTGCCACGTTGCCGGCCTGCTGCAGCCAGCTGAAGACCTCCGGACGCTGCCAGCTGTCGAGATCGACGATAGCCGCGAGATCCGAGCCTTCGAACATGCGCGGCAGGTTCTCGGTGAGGCCGCCGCCGGTGATGTGGCTCATGCCCTTGATCACCATCTCGTTCTGGAGCTCGAGCACGGGCTTCGCGTAGATACGGGTCGGTGCCATCAGCTCGTCGAGCAGCGGGCCTTCCGCCCGGGTACCCGTCGATTCGAGCACCTTCCGGATCAGCGAGTAACCGTTCGAATGCGGGCCGCTGCTGGCGAGGCCGACGAGCACGTCGCCGGGCGCGAGCGTCGCTCCGGTGACGATGGCGTCCTTCTCCACAACGCCGATGCAGAACCCGGCCAGGTCGTAGTCGCCTCCCGGGTAGAACCCGGGCATCTCCGCAGTTTCGCCGCCGACCAGCGCGCAGCCTGCCAGCTCGCAGCCGCGCGCGACGCCTTTAATGACTCGCTCGGCCACGTCCACGTCGAGTCGGCCCGTGGCGTAGTAGTCGAGGAACAGGAACGGTTCGGCGCCGGTCACCAGCACGTCGTTGGCACACATGGCGACCAGGTCCTGACCGACGCCGTCGTGCCGGTCGTGGTCGATGGCGAGCTTCAGCTTGGTGCCGACCCCGTCGGTGCCGGTTACCAGCACGGGTGTGCGGTAGCGGGTCGGCAGCTCCGCCAGCGCCGCAAAGCCGCCGAGCCCGGAAAGCAGCTCGGGGCGTCTGGTGGCCTGGGCGGCCGGACCGATGCGCCGCACCAGCTCGCTGCCCGCGTCGATGTCTACTCCCGCATCACGATAGGTGAGCCCGGGCCGACCGGGCGGCTGGCGGCTGGCGTCGCTCAATGACGGGGTCCTCGATTGATCTTCCGGCTGCGCGAACCCCCGCAGCCGGGGGTGTCCGGAGCAGGTCCGTGCGGGGCCCGCGCCGGAGGTCGCATGCCTGCAGCGTCGCTGCTGCATGGGCGCCAGAGTGTACCAGACCTGCATTTTCGAATTCGGTAAACTTGCCGCCCTCGAAAGCAAGCCGAGAAGCGTCGTTGCGCCGCCTCAAGACTCCCGTGCTCATGCTCCTGCTGCTCGTCGTCGGTCCTGTGCGGGCCGCCGAAGGCGTGGCGTGGCTCTATGAGGTGGCGGTGCCCGTGTCCGACCAGTCCGCCGCGGAGCGGGACCGGGCTTCGTCGGAGGCCCTTTCGCGTCTGCTCGTCCGTCTGACGGGCCTGTCGGAGGTGCCGCGCACGCCGGAGGTCGCCGCCGCGCTCGCAGCGCCGCAGACCTACTACAGCGAGTTCTCCTTCGCGGCTGCAGAGGACGGCGGCCTCGATCTGGTGATCCAGTTCGACCAGGATCCGGTACAGGCGCTGATTCGCGCCGCTGGTCTGCCGATCTGGCGGTCATACCGGGAACGGGTGCTGGTCTGGGCCGTGCTTCAGCAGGGCGGCGAACGTACCCTGGTGGGCGCCGCCAGCGACCTGCCGCTGGTGAACGGGCTGACGGCCGAGGCGCGGGCGCGGGGGCTGCCGCTCACGCTGCCGCTGCTCGATCTTCAGGACCAGCTCGCCGTGGATCCGGCGGCGGTCTGGGGGCGGTTGTCTCAGGTGGTGGATGCCGCTTCGGCGCGCTACGACGCGGACATCGTGGTGCTAGGGCGGATCACGGCGGACGGGTCCGGGGGCTTCGCGAGCGACTGGGAGTTCTGGATCGACGGTACGCTGATACCGTATGCGGCCGAAGGCGACGACCTGGAGGGCCAGGGCGTGGCGCTGGTGGATCTGCTCGCCGACGAGCTGGCGGCGCGCCGCGTGGTGCATGCCCGGGAGGCCAATCAGCTGGCCATTTCCGTATCCGGCGTGACCTCGCCGGCGGGCTACGGGGCCCTGCTCGCCTACCTGGGAAGCCTCGAGTTCGTGGAGAGCGTCGGCGTGGCGGGGGTGCGGGACGGAAGGCTCTGGCTGATGCTCGAGACTCCCGCCGAGCCCGCGCGTCTGCTCGCGACGTTCGAAAGGGACGGCCAGCTCACCGACGATCAGCTGGCGCTCGTCGACTCCGCGGATC
>JASFLG010000417.1:0-4481 GCA_050118205.1 Pseudomonadales bacterium | reverse complement strand
GCCGATGCGTCGAGCATGGCGCCGATGTCTGCAAAGCCGAGGTCGAAGCCGTCCCGCAGAACGAACACGGCCCGTTCCGCCGGGCTCAGCCGTTCCAGCATCAGCATGAGCCCGATGCCGAGCTGCTCGGCAAGCTCGGCGACCTGCTCCGGGGCCCCGGTCGGCAGCGGTTCCGGCAGCCAGGGCCCGGCATACGCCTCGCGGCGGCGCTTCTGCTCGCGCAGCCTGTCCACGGCCAGATTCGTGACCACCCGAACCATCCACGCCTCCTCGTTGTCGGGCGGCGAGTCGAGCTTCAACCGACGCAGACGCGCCTCCTGAAGCACGTCCTCGGCATCCGCCACGGAGCCGAGCATGCGGTAGGCGAGCGCCTCAAGGCGCGATCTCGACACCGAGCACCTCCCTGGCGATGTTCGTGGTCAGCACGGCAAAGCCCGACGTCTGCACATCGCCCACATCGTAGTACCAGCCGCCGAATCCGCCCAGAGCCAGCACCGTGAGCAGCGCGCCGGTGGCGGCCGTTCGCGTGAGCGTTCTGGTCTCGAGCCGCACCGGCCGTCCGAGCCGCGCCAGCGCGATGCCGGTGCCGTTCAGCCCGTGATACAGGCCGGCGACTGCCAGCAGAAAGTAGTAGGGATAGAAGTAACCGGGAACGGCGGAAATGGAGAACGCGAGCCCCTCGAAGCCGGGATACACCCCGTAGAACCAGGACGCCCCACGTACCGCCAGGATGTGCCCGCCGATCACCACCAGCAGGAACACACCGGCCCAGCGGTGCGCCCGTGCCCGGGCGGACCGCGGCCGGCGCGGCTCCTGGACCATGCGCAGCACGCCGCAGACCGCGTGCACCGACAGCGCCGCCAGCAGCAGCGCCTCGAACGGCGCGAACTGATAGACGTAACGGAGGACCGTCTGCACCCGGTCATACGCCCCCGGACCGAGGGTCGCGAGCCAGGTATTGACCAGATGCAGCGACAGAAAGACGGCGAAGGCGAGCCCCGTGCCCGCCTGGATCTGTTTCAGCATGTTGCACACTCCTGCGATACATACCCCCCAGACGTCCGGGGGCGCAGAAATGTGACACGCCTCAGTCGGCGTTCTCGGCCTGAGTCCCGGTCAACCCGCCGAAGATGTTCTCCCCGGCCAGCCGCTCCCGGAACGACGGCTCGTAAGCCTCTTCGGGCGCCTCCCGCACGAGTTGATCCAGGCGCTCCGCATCCGCGCCCACAAGGATGCGCCAGCGATCGTTGCGCACCCCGTCGAGAATGATCTGGGCTGCCTGGGCAGCCGTGGTCGGCGCCTTGTCACGGAAGTCGATGCCGCGCTGGTGCATGGCCTGGCGGATATCGTCGTCGGGCACGTTATCGACCGGAATCCCCATCTCCACCCAGCGCTTGCGGATCAGCGCCACCTCGTCGGCCGGCATGTCCAGCGCGCCGCCCTTACCGAGCACCCTGGACGTGTTGAGCGCGATGGACGTGCCAATGTGGCCTGGCATGACCACGGCGACCTTCACGTGCGGGGCAACCACCCTGAGATTGGTGATCAGCGCCTCGGAGAAGCCCTTCACCGCGAACTTGGCCGCGCAGTAGGCCGTGTGCGGCGTCATCGGCCCGATGCTGGCCCAGAAGCCGTTCACGCTGGAGGTATTCACCAGGTAGCCCTCGTCGCTCGCCACCAGGAGCGGCATGAACGCGCGGCTGCCGTAGTAGACGCCGTACCAGCACACGCCGAAGGTACGCTCCCACTCCGCCCGGTCCCCCTCCACGAAATCACCGCCGCCGCCGATGCCGGCATTGTTGAACACCAGATTGACGTGATCCGTCTCGTGCTCAGCGACCACCGCATCACGGAAGGCGTTCATCTGCGCTTCGTTCGACACGTCACAGATGTGAGTGGTGATCCGGGTGCCCGCCGGGGCGGCGGCCTCGCACAGCGACCGGGTCTCGGCCATGTTCTCTTCGGACACGTCGCAGGTGGCCACGTGAGCCCCTTCCCCTGCCAGCGCGAGACACAGCTCCCGGCCCATGCCGGTGCCACCGCCGGTCACCACGGCCATCTTTCCCGCAAACTCTTTCATCGCACTCTCTCTCCCGGATATGGAACCGCGACTCTGCCAGCGCCGTGCGCACGGTTCAATGACCGGTGAGCCGCCACACGGACCGGGTTAAGCCGGTCACACTTCTCCGTACGGAGCCCCGGGCGTTGCCGGCGCCCTGCTAGAGTTGACCCATGAACCTTCGATCCAGCATTGCTCTCGCGCTCACTCTGCTCGCCAGTGCGGGCCATGCGGAGTTCGATACCCGCGAGCACACGGACCTCGGCCCGGTGGTCATGCTCTGCGCGAGCGAGCCCGAATCGGGCCGGTTCGATGCAGCCTGGATGCAATGGGTCCGGGAGAACCCGGACGCGGACGTGACGGCGGCGATCCGGACCGTTCTGAGCCGGGCCGGCACCCTGCGCTCCATGGCGATGCCCGGTATGCGGCCTCGGCCCGTCGGAGAGCGACCGGATCCGGACGCGATCGGCGAGCGGATGGCGGCGCTGGCCCGACAGGCGCGCCGCTGAGGCACGCGGTTCAGGCGGGAACGGGCTCCTTCGGGCGACGGGCCACGGCCTTGACCAGCACGTCGCGATAACCCTTCGACAGGCAAGGGTGCCGGTCGAAGAAGCCCTTCGCCTTGAGCAGCTCGTGCAGCGGTGCCAGCCGGTAGCAGGGCACCGCAGCACTCAGATGGTGCTCCAGGTGGTAGTTCACGTAGTTCGGCGCCACCAGCAGCCTTTCCCACCAGGCCACTTCCGTGGTGCACGTGTTCTCCCGGGCGTCGTCGCTCAGCCGGTCGACGGCAACACCGTGCTCTCCCATGAAGCGCAGCCGTGTGATCAGCTGGTGCACGAAGACGTACGCCAACCACCAGAGCAGGTAGGCCCAGGGGATCCCTGCCGCCCAGAGCACGGACAGGAGCACGGTGTGGCTGATGAGAAAGGGCAGGTTGCGGCGCAGATCGAACCGGGCGACCTGGCCCTTCAGCGCCTTGACGCCCGTCCGCCCGGTGAGATCCCGGGTGATCTTTCGCTTCAGGCTCTCCCGGCTGGTGGGGTACGCCAAGGCGATGCCCAGATCCGGATCGTCCCGCGTGCCGGCGAACTGATGGTGCTTCAGGTGATAAGCGCGATAGGCGTACATGGAGGTGTTGAGCAGACCGCCGCAGACCCAATGGCCGATCACGTCGTTCAGCCAGCGCGTCCGGAAGAAGACGCCGTGCGCGCAATCGTGGTAGAGCACGGCCAGACCGAGCTGACGCCCACCGAGCAGGAGCAGGCAGGCGAGCACGGTCAGCGGGTTCGGCCAGAGCGCGGGCAGCGCGAACGCCACCACGATCAGCGCGAAGTTGGCGAGCACCATGAACCACGCCCGGGCATCGGAGCGGGCCATGAACGGTTGCATCTCGTCCCTGGTGAGCACGTCGGACAGGCGCACCGCGGCGCCGACGCTGCTGTCGACCAGGGGCGTGTCGGCGTTCGGGATTGCGCTCTGATCCGTCATCGATTGCTCCGTCATCTGATTCTGTTCATCTCGATTAGTTACAGACTGCGCCATATCTCGGAGAATTATGTAATATATACCCATGGATGGCAAGCCCGACGACACCCGCCTCTCCGCGCGGGAGCTGATCCTCACCCTGATGGACTCCACCGCCGCTGAGACCCTGAGCACCGCCTACCTCGTCGCCGCCGGCGCCCTGTTCGACATGGATCCGGGCAGCATCCGGGTCGCGCTCGCTCGCCTGGTCCGGGACGGTTCCCTGACCGCGGTCGAGCGGGGCCGCTATGGCCTGGGTTCCCGGGGCGGCAGGCTGCACGCGCTGGTCCGCAACTGGTGGCGCGCCGAATCCGGCCTCAAACCGTGGGCCGGCGACTGGCTCGCGGTGCTCACGGGCCATCTGGCGCGCGCCAACAAGACGACGGTCCGGGGCAACGAGCGCGCACTCAGGCTGCTCGGCTTTGCCGAGGCGGCACCGGGGCTCTGGGCGCGGCCGGCGAACCTCACCCGAACGCTCGACGACGTGCGCCGCGATCTTCTGGAGCTCGGTCTGGACCCTCAAGGCATCTGCGCCGGTGCCGCGGCCTTCGCACCGGACGACGTCATCGATGCAGCCGCACTGTGGGATACGAAAGGCCTCCGCCGCCGCTATCAGGAAAACCGGCAGCTGCTCGCGCGGAGTACCGACCGGCTCGCGGACCTGGACGATGACACCGCCGCCCGGGAGACGCTCCTGGTCGGGCGACGGGTCACCCGCGACATCCTGCTGGATCCGCTGCTGCCCGATGAGCTGGTGGACGGCACGGCCCGCCGGGCCATGATCGATGCCATGCGCGACTACGATCGCATCGGCAAGGCCTGCTGGCGGGACTTCTTCAACCGCCACGCGGCAGCCGTCGACGGGCCGCGCCAGCATCCGGCCGCCTGAACGCTTCGA
>JASFLG010000416.1:0-4482 GCA_050118205.1 Pseudomonadales bacterium | reverse complement strand
ACAGAAGACCTACCAGGCCGGAGAACGACAGCGCTCCGACGCAGACCCAGGGGCTGATGAGCACCGTCCAGCCGGTGGAGGCGCCGATCAGCAGCGCGACGATGATGCCGAGCGCGGCGCCGGCCGCGCCGCCGAGCAGCGAAACACCGGCCGCCTCCGCCAGAAACTGCCTGCGGACATCGGCCCGGTGCGCGCCGACTGCCATTCTCACGCCGATCTCGCGGGTACGTTCCGCCACCGACACCAGCATGATGTTCATGATGCTGATGCCGCCGACCAGCAGGGATACCGCAGCGATGCAGGCCAGCAGCATCGTCATGGTTTCCGAAGCCGATTTGCTGGCCGACAGCGCAGCGATCGGATCACCCATCCGGAAGTCGTCCGGCGCACCGCCTGCGATGCCGTGGCGCGCCCGAAGCACACGTTCAATCGACGGCCGTATTGAGGTCAGGGCGCTGCCCGAGGACGCCTTGATGAGGATGTAGGTCACCGCATCGCGGTTGAGTTGAAAGTATCCGCCCAGCAGCTTGGATCTGGCGCTGCTGGCGGGAACGAGCACCAGGTCGTCCTGATCGCTGCCGTTCGCCGAGCGTCCCCGCTCCGCAAGTATCCCGATGACGCGAAAGGGCACGTCGTTGATACGAACGACTCTGTCCAGGATCGGCTGGACGGGCGACAGCTTCTTCGCGACCGTTCTGCCCAGGACGGCCACGTTGGCGGATCCCGTGACCTCCCTGTCCGTGAAGATCCGTCCGGAACTGGTGTGCCAGTCCCGCGCGGGCAGGTAACCGGGATGCGTGCCGATCAACGCGGTCTGCCAGTTGTTACTGCCTGCGATCAAGCGGGCGCTGCCGCCGACGACAGGTACCGCGTATCTGACCTCGGCCACCTCGTTTCTCAATGCGGCCGCATCTGCTTCCGTCAGCCTGTGACCGCCTTCACCGGCACCCTGCAGAGCGTCTGTCGAACGCCCGATCGGATGCACCGTGACCAGGTTGGTGCCGAGACGCTCGATTTCCGTCTGCACCTGATGACGAGCTCCGAGACCAATCGAGGTCATGGCGATGATCGACGCAACCCCGATGATCATGCCCAGCATCGTGAGCGTGGTGCGCAGCGGATGCGCGGCCAGAGACCGCCAGGCCAGCTGCAGAAAATCCGTGAAGTTCATCCGGATTGCGCGCTCTGAACCGGGCTGGCAAGCGCACCATCCACCAGCGGGATGTGATGCGCGATGGTGTCGGCGACCTCCAGGTTGTGCGTGATGATCACCACGCTCGTGCCGCGGAGATTCAGCTCGCGCAGCAGATGCAGGATGTCATCGCCGGTCTGAGTATCGAGCGCCCCTGTGGGTTCGTCGGCGAGGATCACACTCGGATCGTTGATGATCGCGCGGGCGATGGCGACCCGCTGCTGCTCGCCACCGGAAAGCTGGTTGGGAACGTGCCCTGCCCGATCCGCCAGGCCGACGCGATGCAGGGCCTGGAGTGCACGCTCACGCCGGAGCCTCGGCTTCACGCCCGCGTACACCAGCGGCAGCTCGACGTTTTCTATTGCCGAGGCCCGCTCGAGCAACTGGAAATTCTGGAACACAAAGCCGATTTCCGAGTTTCGAATCGTTGCCAGACGCGCGTGGTCCAGATGCGTGACGTCCTGTCCGTGAAAGCACAGTTTGCCGGAGCTGGGTCTGGTGAGCATGCCCAGCAGGCCGAGAAGCGTGGACTTCCCGGATCCGGAAGGCCCGGTAATCGCGGTCAGCTCGCCCCGGCGAATGATGAAATCGACACCGCGCAGAGCCTCTACACGATTTCCGGCCTCACCATAGGATTTGGAGAGTTCGTGTGCTTCGTACAGCGCCTCGTCGGCCATCCGTGCTGCCGCTGGTCAGCGCCGGTAGCCCACGGCAACGTCGTCACCGGCTGCCAGATCTCCGGATATCACCTCGCTGAACGAACCATCGGAATAACCGATTTCCACGCTCCGGCGCACGAAGTCGCCTCTTCCGCGCTCGAGCCAGACGCCGGCCTCCTGAGCGGCTGGATCATCAGCCTGGGTGTCACCGGAAACCGATTCCGGCGGCATCTCGAAGCGCAACGCGGCGTTGGGCACCTGCAGCACCTGATCTTTTCTCGATGTTTCGATCTCGACCAGGGTGGTCATACCCGGCAGCATCAGCTCATCCGGATTTTCCGCACGAATGACCACCGAGTAGCTCACCACGTTCTGAGAAATCTCCGGTGCCTTGCGAATCTGACGCACCGTCCCATCGAACCGCCGTCCGGGGTAGGCGTCGACGCTGAATCTCACCGGTTGGTCGGGCCGTACCTTGCCGATGTCCGCCTCACCCACCTTGGCGTTTATCTCGATCTCACGCAGATCGTTGGCTATGACGAACAGTTCCGGCGCGGAAAGACTGACCGCAACCGTCTGACCCGGCTCGATACTGCGTTTGATCACCACGCCGGAGATGGGTGCCCGGATGAGCGTCCGATCCAGGTCGATCTGTGCCTGACGCAACGATGCTTCGGCCGCGCCGACCGTTGCGGTTTTGACTTCTCTCGATGCGGCGAGGGTCTTCAGAGCGCTCTCGCTCTGCAGCTTTATCGCCCGGGCGCGGCTGACTTCGCTATCCGAGACGCTGCCCCGGCCATTGAGCTCTACCTTGCGCTTGTAGTCCCGTTCGTCTTCCTCGAATCTGGCCCGGGCACCTTCCAGGGAAGCGTCCAGCGACGACAGCTCGGCCTGTGCGACCGAGAGTGCCGCCTTCAGTTCCTCGACCCTGGATAGAAATCGGGACTGATCGAGGCGCGCCAGGGGATCGCCCTCGGCCACGACATCGTTGAAGTCGACGTAAACCTCGTCGATACGTCCGGACAGCTGTGAGCTGACGTCCACGCTCTGCACGGTCTGAACCCGACCCGTCGCCAGCACCGAGTCGACCAACGGGCCGATCTTCACCGGCGACGTAACAATGTCGCGAGGTTCTGTGCCGTTCTCGCTGCAGCCGGATCCGAGCAGCAGCATCAGACAGACGGTTGCGCAGAGGACGAGGCGTCCCACTCCGTGAGAACGCCTCGTTGCCGGTCGGGCGCTCAGCTGCGCTTCAGCCTAGTCGGTGTTGATCGGGTTCAGGTGCCCATTGCAGGCCGTGCCCTGACCGACGTAGCCCGCACCGGACGCCGTCAGCTGCCCGCCGGCCTGCACCACGGCGTTACCGCCGCTGTGAGCGCCAGCAGGCGTCGAGCCCCAGAGTGGGTCATCGTAGCCACCCGTATCGGCCGGCCCTTCGCCGTCTCCGGCCCCCGGATAGGACTCGTCGGGCTGATCCTGGCCGTTGAACAGGCAGTCCGAACGGCCGTGCTGTTTGGCGGCGACGTCACCGGTTGCCTTGTTCCATTCGCCCGCAAGGGCCGTGCCTGCGAACGTCGACATGGCGAGCGCGCACGCAAATATGAGCGCCAGTTTCTCTGTTTTCATCTTCCCTATGCCTCCAAGTGTGGCTTGGCGATGGTACGCCCCCCAGGGTTTAGTGTCAATTTGTTTGGCAACCTGTCCTGACCGGTGCTGACCGTGCACCACCTTTCACAAATGGTCGAGACGGGTACATCGGCGGGTGCCCTCGGTGGCACGTCACAAAGCCGCCGCGATCAGCGTGCGCGTGTACTCGGTGCGTGGCGACTCGAAGATCTGGGTGGGTTCGCCGGCCTCCACGACGCGTCCCTGCTGCATGACCATGATCCGGTGGGAAAGCGCCCGCACCACCTTCAGGTCGTGGCTGACGAAGAGGTAGGCGAGACCGTGTCTCGCCTGCAGCTCCCGAAGCAGCTCGATGATCTGTGCCTGCACGGAAACGTCCAGCGCCGAGGTGGGCTCGTCGAGCACCACGAGCTCCGGTTTCAGCACCAGTGCCCGGGCGATCGAGATCCGCTGCCGTTGCCCGCCGGAAAACTCGTGGGGATAGCGGTCCATGGTCGCAGGAGCGAGGCCGACCTCGGTGAGCACGGTGGCGACCCGCTGGTCGCGCTCGGCGGCACTCAATCCGGGCTCGTGCACCTTGAGACCCTCCTCGACGATCTGGCGAACGGTCAGTCGGGGTGACAGGCTGCCGTACGGGTCCTGAAAGACGATCTGCATGTGCCGTCGCAGCGCCTTCACGGCGGAACCCCTGGACGCCTGCAGCTGTTGGCCTTTGAACCAGAGACCGCCCTTTGAGGGGACGAGCTTCAGAAGCGCAAGGCCGAGCGTCGTCTTGCCGGAACCCGACTCACCCACGATGCCGATGGTTTCTCCCGGGTGAAGGGTCAGGTCGACCTCGCTTACCGCGCGGAAACCTTCCCGGCGTCCGAACCAGCTTCTACCCACGGAGTACTCCACCGTCAGCTGCTCGGTCTGCAGCAGCGGTTCCGCCGTGCCTGACCAGGGCGCCGCCTGGCCCTTGGGTTCCGTGGCGATCAGGTGCTTTGTGTAGGCGTGCTGGGGCGC
>JASFLG010000415.1:0-4485 GCA_050118205.1 Pseudomonadales bacterium | reverse complement strand
CGGCACCTCTTCTGCGAAAAGCCCCTGGCCAAGAATCTGGCGGACGCCCGGCGAATGACGGAGCAGGTTCGCAGCGCCGGAATCACTCACCAGGTAGGCCTGGTGCTGCGCTTCAGCCCCGTGTTCCGGGTCCTCGAAGACCTGATGGACGGCGATTGGGGGACGCTTCTCTCCGCGCACATGCGGGACGATCAGTTTTTTCCGGTGCTCGGTCACTACGGATCCAGCTGGCGTGCGGACCCGGAACGGGCGGGCAGCGGTACGCTGCTGGAGCACTCCATCCACGATCTGGACCTGTTCCGGCGTCTGTTCGGCGAGGTGGTTGCCGTCGACTGCCGTACCCGGGAGACCTCGGGTCATGCGGGCATCGAGGACGTGGCCCAGGTGACCTTCGAGCACGAAGGCGGGCACTGCACCACCCTCGCCAGCATCTGGCACGCGGTGGAGAGCCGTCAGTCGAGCCGTTCGCTGGAGATCTTCTTCGAGCGGGCCCGGTTCACCACCGACTCCGATTACTTTGGCGCCATCACCATGGAGATCGGCGACAGACCGCCGGTGACGCTCTCACACGACGAGGTGCTCAATCGGTTCATGGCCCTCGAAGGGCTGAATCCGGCGGATGAAGACCTGCGCAGCCTCGCCGGCCTGGGTGACCGGCGTTTTCTCGAGCATGCGCTTCTCGGCGAGCCGGCGTCGCCATCGTTCGACGAGGCGCTCAAAGCGCACGAGCTGGCGGACGCCTGCTACCGGAGCGCCGCGACCCGCGCGCCGGTGGCGTTGACCCGAACGGCGTGAGGGTGAACGCCAAGGCACGGACCTGTTCAGCAGGATGCGCGGCTGCGCCCCAGGCGTTCGTCGATCATGCGGTGAAAGTGGGCCAGCGCCGGCTCGTTGCGCCCGAAGGTGATGTGGCTCTGACCACCCACGCCGAAGTCCTTCTGGATGTTCTCGCCCAGGGGGAAATCCTCCTCGAGCACCGTGGCGAGCAGCAGATCCAGGTTGTTTCGCCAGTGCCGTCGGGCGGAGTCGGACTCGATGGGTTCCGGCGCATACAGCGATACGTGCATGCGGGCGTGATCGGGTGCGTCTCCCGGATAGACGCGGAATACCTCCAGATGGTCTCCCTGGCTGATGAACACGGTGTTCGGGAACAGCACGTAGACGGTGGCGGAATGCCGGACGAGATCCCGATCGGGCGGCGGCACGTTGGCCAGATCCGCCAGGGAGTGGCGCGGAATGATCATGCGCAGATGTCGGCCCAGCGCATCGAAGGTGCCGAGATTGCCGTGCAGATAGGGGGCGATCGTCTTCCGGTGCAGCACCTGGATGTGGTAGCTCTCGAGGAAGGTATCCACCACCAGCTTCCAGTTCATGCGGATCTCGACGGTGCGGGTCTCGAAGTGGTGGTGGTCGCCGAGCCGGTAGGCCGTGAGGTCGCGGGCGAGCGGATCCAGACTGCCGAAGTCCGGCGCGGTCGTCGAATCCGACGGCGACGCGTCGGGATCCGGAATCACCCAGACGGCCCCGTAACGCTCGACCACGGGTAGCGCGGGCAGGCCGTTGCAGCCGCTGCCTTCGAACCCGCGCTCGAACGGGACCGCCAGCAGACGTCCGTCGAGGCCGTAACGCCACGCGTGATACGGGCAGCTCAGGCCACGGCCGGCGTTACCCCGCCCGGTGGCGAGCCGCGCGCCGCGGTGCCGGCAGACGTTGATCATGGCTCGCAAGCTGCCGTCTCCCTGACGCACAGCGAGCACCGGCACGCCGGAGAAGTCGTCGCTCACGTAGTCGCCGGGCGCCGGCATCTCCGTGCCCAGGCACAGCAGCAGCGGCTCGCGGCGGAACAGCGTCTGCTCCTCTGCGAACGCCTCGGGCGTCGTGTACTGGTCCACGGGCTGACGGTAGACGTCGGCCGTCATGGCGGTGGTAGCGCCGTTCAGATACTCGAGCAGGATCTCGCTCTGTGCTGCCTGGGTTTCGCGGTCCATGGCACTCAGCCGAAGTTCGGCATCACCTCCCGTGCAAACAGGTCCAGGGACTCTTTGAGCTGATCAGGGGTGTGCAGGCCCTGAGGGATGAGCAGATACGCTTCGTCGATGGGCACGGCGCTGGCGACCGCCTCGATGCGCCGGTTCAGCGTGTCCGGCGAGCCGACCAGCACCTCCGGCATGCCCTGACCGAACGGGGTGGCCCACGTCTCCCAGAACCAGGCCATGTCTTCGAACAGGCGCTGGGCCTCCGCGTCGGTTCTGGCGCAGATCGTGATGCCGCCCCAGCAGGCCTGGTCGCCCGGGCGCACGTCGTGGCCGTGATGCTTGGCTTCCTCTTCCCATTCCTGCCAGAGCACCTTCAGAAAATCCGTGTTGCCGGAGAGCACGATGGGCCGGCCGCGGTATCGGGCCCAGAATTTGGCTGTGCGCAGGCTCGCCGAGAAACCGCCGTAGAGCGGGATGCTGTCCTGGCGGGGTCGGGGTGCGATGCCCACCTGCTCGACGTGCATGTCCGGGGTGACCCCCTGACCATAGCGGGCGTACACCGGATGCTCGTGCGGGTTCACGAAGCCGTCGGGCGGAAAGTGCCAGAACTTTCCGTCGTAGGCAAAGGTCTCGGAAGCGAGCGCCTTGACCACGATGTCGACGAACTCGGCGAAATACTCGCGATTCGTCGCGTCCGCCGGTGAGTCCGCGTTCCAAGGTCCGACGGCGGCCAGCTCCGGCTTCACCTTGAAGTTCTCCACCCAGCGGGCCTGATAGCCGCGCACCAGGCCGACCCCGAAACGCCCGTCCAGCATGTTGTCGAGGGTCGCGATCTTCTCCGCGGTCTGCAGCGGATTGTTCGTGGTGGAGACGAAGCCGCAGGTGAGCACGCGCATGCGCCGCATGTGCCGGCCGAGCCACATGGCCATCAGGCAGGGGTCTCCGGAGATCTCGAAGCCCTCGATCTGCAGGTGATGTTCCGGATGGCCGAATGCGTAGTAGCCGGCATCGTCGGCGAAGGTCACCAGGTCGGCGAGCTCGTCGAGCATGCGATGGTAGAGCTCGGGTCGGGTGCCGGCCATGCCGGCTTCGAGCTCGGCGCGACGTCCGATGGTGCAGTAAGCGAACAGACCGAATTTCACGGTTAGCCTCCCCTTTAGTCTTTGGAGAACAGGTCGTCGAGCCTGGCCCGCGCCGCGGCTTCCGGGGAGCGCGGCTCCGCTGCCGAGTCCGCTTCCCGGTCGGGGTCAGCGCCCGCCGCGTCCGGGTCAACGCCGGCGGCGTCCGTCTTACCGTGCGGGCCGTCGTTGCCGGGATCCTCGTCGTCGCCGAACAGCGCCTTCAGCCGGTCCTCGGCGTCCGCCCGTTTCTGCACCCGGCCCCCGGAGAAGGCTTGCGCGCTGGGTCGGAACCAGTCGCAGAAGTTGGCGTTCTCCTTGATCACCGGGGGATCCGCCCGATCCTCGTCACACTGGCCGGTGATGCCCAGGCGGTAATGCCGGCAGAGCCGGCAGCAGTGCAGGGCCTCGAAGCAGCTGGGACACTGCTCGTGGCGGCTGATGGGTCGGGGAACGTCGGCGAGTGACGCGCCGCAGTTCCAGCAGACGAGCTCGGACATGACCCTCTCTCCTTTGCTCCTTCTCCTCTCGGCCCCTGGCCGGCCCACACCACGGGTACGCTGCTTCAGTCCTCGTCGAGCAGGTCCCGGTTCGGCGCATCGTGCATGACGGTCGCGGCGCCGAGGTCGCGCGCGCGACGGACCACATTGTCGCCGAATCTGGCGCTGAGCTCATCCAGCGTCGCCTCCAGGCGCCGTTCTCGATCGTCGGCAAGGAGGTCGAGCTGGGCGCTGGTCGAATCCTGGCGCAGATCGTGGGCGGTCAGGCCGACCAGCCGGAACGGCCCCGGATGGTCGAAGCGGTCGAGCAGACCGACGCCGGCGCGGTAGAGGATCTGGGCCACGTCGGTCGGCGCCGCCAGCGTGCACTGGCGGGACATGGCGTGGAAGTCCGATGTTTTCAGTCGGACCCGGACCCCGCCGGCGAGCCAGCCCTTGGCCCGCAACCGTCGCGCCACCCGGTCGGCCGATCGTTGCAGGTGCCGGGCGATGTCGGCACGTGCCACCACGTCCTCGTTGAGGGTCCGCTCAGAGCCCATGCTGCGGCTGTGGCGCCGCCCCTCCACCGGCCGGGGATCTCGACCGTGCGCGAGCTCGTGGAAGTGGGCCCCGGCACTGCCGAGCTCGGCGGTCAGGCGGGCCGGATCGGCCGCGGCGATGTCGCCGATGGTCCGATAGCCCAGCCGCTCGAGTCGGGCCTGGGTCTTGGGGCCGGCGCCCCACAGGCGGGAAACGGGCAGGGCGCCGAGCCAGTCGATGGTGTCTTCCGGCATCACCACCAGCAGGCCGTCCGGTTTGCACACGCCGGAGGCGACCTTGGCGACGTACTTGCTGGTGGCGATACCCACGGAGACGTTCAGCCCGGTGGCTTCCAGCACCGCGGTGCGGATA
>JASFLG010000414.1:0-4518 GCA_050118205.1 Pseudomonadales bacterium | reverse complement strand
TGCGTGGGCTGCTGCCGGCACTGTTCGCCGTGGCCATGGGTGCGCTTATCGGTGCCGTGAACCGCGGCGACGGCCTCACATCGCCGCTGGTACTGGTCGGCATCGTCTTTCTGCTGCTGCAGGTGCTCACTCCCATCCACCAGGGCATCAGCGCGAACCTCGGTAGCCGCACCGCGGCGTGGCTCTACGACGAGCTCACCCGGGCATGCGTCGCACCGCCCGGCATCGCCCATCTCGAAAACCCCCGGCACACCAATGACCTGGTCATGGCGCGGGACTTCGATCTCGGCATCAGCGGGCCGCCGCTCAGCATCTCGATGGACTTCATCGCCTCCGGGCTGGTGGAGTTTCTCGGCGGTCTGGCCGCCGCCGCCGTCCTCTTTGCCTATGCCTGGTGGGCACCGCTCGTCCTCGGCGGAGCGTGGCTCGCCACACACTACCTGCTTCGCGAGAGCGGCGTCTGGCGCGACCGGAACACCGACGACGTGCAGAACGCCCAGCGGCACGCTGAGTACTCGTACCGCATGGCGGTGGATCCGCCGGCCGCCAAGGAGCTCCGGCTCTTCGGCCTGTCCGCGTGGACGATCGAGCGTTTTCGAGCCCAGCGCACCCGGCTGCACGAGCTCCGCTGGGCGGCGACCCGACTCCGGCAGCGGCCGGTGATGTGGTCCGTGCTGCTGGTGCTTGGCGCCAACCTGCTGCTTTTCTGGTCCATGGCCGCTGCGGCGAACGCGGGTGCCCTGCCGCTCGAGCGTATGGTCACTTTTGCAAGTGCCGCCATCGCCACCAGCATGATCGCCTTCGGCGGTCTCTCCTGGGCACTCGATGGTGCCTCGGCACCGGCGGCCGCCGTGCTCCGGCTGCCTGCATCCATGGCAGCGACGGGCGCCATTGCGCGGGGTGACAAGCCGGCCAATGGCATGCCCCGAGCGGAGATCCGTTTCGACTCGGTGTCGTTCGCGTATCCGGGCACGACGACCCGGGTGCTGGATGGTTTCGATCTCACCATTCCGGCGGGCTCTTCGCTGGCCATCGTCGGCCAGAACGGGGCTGGCAAGACCACGCTCGCCAAGCTTCTCTGTCGTCTCTACGATCCGGGTGCGGGTCGTATCCTGATCGATGGCGAGGATCTCGCCGCGCTGTCGGTGGACGACTGGCGCTCCCGGGTGACCGCGGTCTTTCAGGACTTCATCCGCTTCGAGCTGACGCTCAGGGAAAACGTGGCGCCCGCCGGGGCACCGGATGCGCTGATCGAGGCGGCGCTGACGGAAGCGGGTGCCTCGGGGCTGGCCGACCTGGATACGGTGCTGTCCAAGGCTTACCGCGGCGGCACGGACCTGTCCGGCGGCCAGTGGCAGCGGATCGCACTCGCCCGGACGCTCTGTGCCGTGCGTCAGGGCGCTGGGCTCGTGCTGCTCGACGAGCCCACCGCGCAGCTCGACATCCGCGGCGAGGCAGAGATCTTCAACCGGATCCTGGCCGCCACCCGCGAGGTGACCACCATCCTCATCTCTCACCGGTTCTCCACGGTGCGCAAGGCAGATCGCATCTGCGTGCTCGAGCACGGCCGGGTGGTGGAGCTCGGCACGCATGCGGAGCTCATGGCGCTCGGCGGCCGTTATCAGACGATGTTCGAGCTGCAGGCCTCCCGCTTTCACGAAGAGGAGGGTGAATTCGATGTCCTCGATTGAAGCCTCGACCGACGATCTGCCCGCCGCGTTGCCGTCCATGTGGCGAGCGCTGAAGCGCGGTTTCGACGCGGAGCCGAAGCTGCTCGTAGTGGCGTTCGTGCTGAGCCTGTTGGCGGCGCTGCCGGACGCGCTGCTCGCCCTCTGGCTGAAGCTGCTGGCCGACGGGCTCCTCGATGACAGGGACCGGCTGGTGCTGATTGCAGCGGTGGGTCTCGGTATCACGGCAGCGGCCACCTGGTTCCTGCGCGTGATCAGCGACCGTACTCAGCGCCGCTTCCGGGACCGGGTCACCATCGCGCTCGAGTCCCACGTTGCCCGGCTGCAGGCCTCCGTGGCTTCCATCGAGCATCACGAGCGACCGGAATATCTGGATAGGCTGGCCATACTTCGCGATCAGGTGTTCGTCCTCGACCACATGTACATGTCGCTGTTCACCACCTGTGGCTGGGTGCTGCGCCTCATCGTCACCGTCGGGCTGCTGGTCTCGGTGCATCCCGCGCTGGCGCTGCTTGTCGTGTTCGCGCTGCCGACGGTGCTCACCTCCACCTGGCGACCGGCTGTGGAGCGCAGCGCCGAGGAGCGCGGCGCGCCGGCCAACCGTCTGGCCAGGCACCTGTTCGACCTGGCGACCACCGCTCCAGCCGGTAAGGAAGTACGTGTCACCCGGATCGGGGAGCGCCTGGTGGCGCTGCGTCGGGCGGCGTGGGAGCGCTGGTACGGCCCGGTCGCGCGGGCCCGCTGGGGAAGTGCTGCCTGGCACACGGCGGGATGGGCCGTATTCGCCGCCGGCTACATCGGCGCCATCGTGTTCACCGCCTGGGGCATTCACGCGTCACCGGGGAACGTGCTGCTGGTGCTGGCGGCGGGGTCGAGGCTCTCCGCCTATATTGGCGCCACGGTCGGCGAGATCGGCTTCCTGCGCGGTATCTGGATGGACGGGTCGATCCGCATGGCGTGGCTGGAGGACTACGCGGCGCGTCAGACCCGGGATGCCGACGCATCGGTTCCCGAAGTGCTCGAGGACGGCATCCGTTTCGAGCATGTCGAGTTCGCCTATCCGGGCACCGACCGAAAGGTGCTGGACGACGTCAACCTGCACCTGGCCCCGAACTCGGTGATCGCCATCGTCGGCGAGAACGGTGCCGGCAAGACGACGCTGGTGAAGCTGCTCTGCCAGCTCTATACCCCCACACGAGGCCGCATCACCGTGGATGGCACGGACCTCCGGCGGCTGCCGGTAGAAGAGTGGCGGGCGAAGCTAGCCGGCGCGTTTCAGGACTTCTTCCGTTTCGAGCTCCGTGCCCGGCAGACCGTGGGGGTGGGTGACGTGCCGCGCCTCGAGGACGAGCCCGCGGTGGTCGCGGCGGTGGACCGGGCCGGGGCGGATGACGTCGTCACGCAGCTGGTGGCGGGCCTCGAGACCCAGCTCGGTCCCACCTGGCCGGAAGGCGTGGAGGTGAGCTTCGGCCAGTGGCAGAAGCTGGCGCTGGCGCGCGGGTTCATGCGTGATGCGCCGCTGCTCCTGATCCTGGACGAGCCGACGGCGGCCCTGGATGCGGAAACCGAGCACGCGCTCTTCGAGCGCTACGCCGCGGCCTCGCGCCGCGCGGATGGTGACGCGGCCAACGGGCGGATCGTGATCCTGGTTTCGCACCGGTTCAGCACCGTGCGCATGGCCGACCAGATCGTCGTCCTGGATGGCGCGAGAGTGGTCGAAGCGGGCAGTCATCGGGAGCTGATGGCAAAGGAGGGCACGTATGCCGAGCTGTACAGGATTCAGGCCGAGGCTTATCACCGATGAGCCTGGGAAAATCGAAGTCATGCTGAGGGAGGGAACCCGCTCCCAGGATGGGAGCGGGTTGATCTGAAGTGAACGCGAGGCTCGCTCTGCTGGCTTACCTGCCGGCGCGGATCAGCTTCTGGATGAAGTTGCGGTCGTCCGAGGAACTGCAGGTGCTGATGCCACCACGATTGCCGCGATCGGAGTAGAACCGGTAGTCGTCTTCGTGGTCGTCCTTCGCACAAGGCGGCGCTAACACGTCACGGACATCGAGTAGCCAGGTTGCGTCACCCATGCCCTCGACCTCGTCTTCGGTGCTTTCGGGATGCTGAATGTTGACGATGAACTGGGTGGGGTGGTTGGGGCGGAAGATCATTCCGGTGTTTTCGGCGCCCTTCACCTGCAGGCTCAGGAAGTGATCGAGGGATTCCGCGACCCCGTCACCGTCGGTGTCGCGCAGGAACCAGATGTCCCCTCCGCGGTTGTCGCCGTTGGGCCAGTCCTCGATGACATAGATGTTACCGAGAGCATCCTGTGCCAGATTGTCGGGTGACGTCAGATGGCCCGTCGTGGGGGCATGGCCCAGATTTTTCGGGAAGCCCTCGTCCACCGCCAGGCGGACCATGGCCTTACCGCGACCGAGCTCCTCGATGGAGTAGACGGCCAGCTCTTCCGTTGCGGTGAAGTAGATGATGTCTTGTCCATTCTTCCCGCGTCCGACCTCGAGGTCCTCAGGGCGGCGATACGGGGTGCCGCCCAGCTCGTCAGCGGCCGCGCGGCCACCCCGCGTTCTGTTGTCGAACGGATCGGCCGTGGTCAGCGCCACGCCATCGGCATCGGTCACCGGCACCCAGGTTGCCGGTCCGGTGCGTTCGGTCGGATTGTGGTTGGGATAGGCGCCTGCATTCGCGGTCACGTCGCCAGTGAAGCCGTCGACCACCAGCACGAACGTCTGGCCCTTGGAGAAGTCGCCCTTCGTGGCCGGCACGAACTTGTAGATCGACCCGGAGCGGTCTTCGTCGTCGAAGTACAGGGCGGAGCCGTCCC
>JASFLG010000413.1:0-4534 GCA_050118205.1 Pseudomonadales bacterium | reverse complement strand
GGCACGCTCGCCACCCATCAGATCGTCGGGCTCGGTGAGGCCTCGGCCATCATGCTGCGCGAGCGGGAGCGGGAGAACGACCGCATCCTGGCGCTCAGAGACCGCCTCTGGAGCCACCTGAAGCAGATTCCCGGCGCACGGTTGAACGGCGACGAGTATCGGCGGCTGCCCGGGCTGATCAACGTCGGCTTCGATGGGGTCGACGGTGAAACACTCCTGATGGCGCTCGACGACGTGGCGGTGAGCAGCGGCTCGGCATGCACGTCCGCGAGCGTCGAGCCCAGCTATGTGCTGCGTGCGCTCGGTCTCCCGGACGACATTGCCCACGCTTCGCTGCGCTTCACGGTCGGCCGCTTCACCACGGCGGAAGACGTGGACTATGCCGGACGCCGGGTGGCGGAGGTCGTGAACCGGCTACAGGGGCGAGGCTGACTCTCTGCCGGGGAGCGTCGTTCCGGGCAAGTTTGATCTCGGCGCCAAACGCGTATAATACGCCGCCGCCGACAGGCGCGTTTCCCTGATTTTTCAACGACATAGGGAACTGTCCAGAGTTTCCGGCCATATCGCTCGCGGGTGCCGGAAGGTCTGACGCGGTGCGCACCGCCGGCGGCAGAACATTTCGCAGACACTTATCGGACCGGAGAATTTCATGGGGGTTGAGCGCACGCTTTCCATCGTCAAACCCGACGCGGTGGCGAGAAACATCATCGGCGAGATCTACTCCCGATTCGAAAAGAACGGGCTTGCGATCGTCGCCGCCAGGATGATGCATCTGACCCGAGCGCAGGCCGAGGGCTTCTACGCGGAGCACAAAGGCAAGCCCTTCTTCGGCAGCCTCGTTGCCTACATGACCTCGGGACCGGTCGTGGTCCAGGTCCTGGAAGGCGAGGACGCCGTCGCCCGGAACCGGGAGCTCATGGGCGCGACCAACCCGGCCGATGCGGCCCCGGGCACCATCCGGGCCGATTTTGCCGAATCGCTGGAAGCGAACGCGGTGCACGGCTCCGATTCCACGTCTTCCGCCGAGCGCGAGATCAGCTACTTCTTCAAGCCCGAGGAGATCTGCCCGAGAGGCTGAGCCATCATGACCGCCGAGCGGACCAACCTGTTCGACCTGCCCCGTGCTCAGATGGAGGCGTTCACCGCCGCGGTGGACGACAAGCCGTACCGCACGCATCAGATCATGAAATGGGCCTACCATCACCGGCAGCTCGACTTCGAGGGTATGACAAACCTCTCCAAGCGGTTTCGCGGCTGGCTCGGTGAGCATGCGCAGTTCCGGCCACCAGAGGTGGTCGCCCGGCACGACTCTGTCGACGGGACGGTGAAGTGGGTCGTCAGGGTCGGCAATGGCAGTTGCGTCGAGACCGTTCTCATTCCCGATCGGGGACGGAACACGCTCTGCGTTTCCTCCCAGGTCGGGTGCATGCTCGACTGCACGTTCTGCTCCACGGGCAAACAGGGCTTCAACGGCAACCTGAGTACGGGCGAGATCGTCGGTCAGGTATGGCTCGCCAACGAGATGCTCGCGCAGAAAGGCGAGTCGGTGACCAACGTCGTGCTCATGGGGATGGGAGAGCCGCTGCTCAATTTCGAAGCGGTGGTGGCCGCCACCGAGCTGATGATGGACGACCTGGCATTCGGGATTTCCAAGCGGCGGGTGACCGTGAGCACGGCGGGGGTCGTTCCGGCGATCTACGACCTCGCCGGAGTCTCGGACGTGTCGCTCGCCATCTCGTTGCACGCGCCGAACGACGCATTGCGCGACACGCTCGTTCCGCTGAATCGCAAGTACCCCATCTCCGACCTGCTCGATGCGTGCAGGCACTACCTCGAGGGTCTGGGCGAGCGTCGTTCGCTGACCATGGAGTACACCCTGATCAGAGGGGTGAATGACGAGCTGGCCCACGCAAAAGAGCTGGCGGTCCTGCTGCGGGACGTGCGTTGCAAGATCAATCTGATACCCTTCAACCCGTTTCCCGCGTCGGGGTTCGAGCGGCCCGAGCCGGAGACGGTGAGACGGTTCCAGACCTATCTCATGAACGAGGGCTATGCCACCATGCTGCGCACGACGCGCGGTGACGACATCGCGGCTGCTTGCGGGCAGCTGGTCGGACAGGTACAGGACAGAACACGGCGGCAGGAGCGGTATCTGGCGAGAGTCAGGGCCGAAGCCCCGGAAACACAGGGCCGGAGTGCCCGGCAGTAAGGAATTGGCATGAGTCGCATCGGGGTCCGGGGATGGTTGTGGGCGCTTGCGATGCTCGTTGCCGCGTCGGGATGTGTCACGGAGTCGACCGGGGAGGTGCGCAAGCCGGCAAGCAGCGCGGAACGGGTGCAGGCGCAGCTCGATCTGGCCCGTGGTTACATAGAGAAAGGCAATAACGATCGCGCGCGCAAGTCGCTGAACAGGGCGCTCGAGATCAATCCGCGGTCCGTGGAAGCGCACGCGATGCTCGGCGTGCTCGACGAGGTGGAGAGCGACTGGGCGCTCGCCGAGAAGGACTTCAAAACGGCGCTCAGCATCGACCCGAAGAGCGCCATGGCGCTGAACAACTACGCCTCCTTCCTCTACCGGCGCAAGCGCTATGACGAGGCCGTTCGTTATCTGCGGATTCTGGTCAAGGATCCCAACTACCGGTTGCGCAGCCAGGCGTACGAGAGTCTCGGCCTGGCGGAGCTGAAGATCAACGAGGTCGATGCGGCGAAGGAATCCTTCACCCGGGCGCTGCAGCTGTCCTTCAGTCAGCCTGTCTCGAGCCTGGAGCTCGCGCAGATCTCGTACGACGATGGTGACATCAAGGCGGCGGCCAGCTACTACGACGGATTCCGTTCGCAGGCGCAGCAGACGGCGCGCTCACTGTGTCTCGGCATGAAAATCGCAAGCGAGCTCGGCAACTCGGACCTGCTCGCGAGTTATGCCATGGCGCTGAACAACCTCTATCCCGATGCGCCGGAGACTCATGAGTGCATCGTTCCCCGGTGATGACGCACGGGATGGTCCGGTGAACGAAACTTCCGGTCCGGGCGTCGACCTCAGAGCCGCGCGCGAAGGCATGGGGGTCTCGGTCCGCGAGGTCGCGGATGCTCTGAATCTGCCCGCGCGCGTGATCGAGTCGCTGGAGGCCGACGACTACGATCGTCTGCAGCCATCGGTCTTCACCCGCGGCTACCTGCGCTCCTACGCGCGCCTGCTCGAGCTGAATCCCGACGAGCTGCTGTCCCGCTATCCCGAGGTTACCGAAGAGGTGGACGTGGTGCCGGAAGAGGCGGCCCGGCCCTCGCCCGTGCGCGATGCCCGCGTCCAGCTGATCGGGCTCGCCGCGGTGGCAACGGTGCTGGTCCTCGTGCTGCTCGCCTGGCTGCTCTCCGGCGGCGAGGAAGAGTCCCCGGCACCGGTCAAATCGGAGTCGACCACGGAGGACGTCGGGACGACCGATGAGGGCGCTGTGCCGTCTGCCAGCGTCGCGACACCGCGCACGCAGACGGAGAGTCCCGTTCCGGTCTCGACCGTGGAGCCTGCGGACCGGGAGGCGCCAGTGTCGGATCGAAGTGGCGCGGCGGCATCGGAGCCGGTCCCTGCAGAGCCCGAAGCGGTGCAACCTCCACCCTCGGATGCGGCTTCCGAGACCGATACCTTGCGCGAAGCGGCGCCCGTCGGCGGCGGCGAGCGTCGCGAGCGGCGAATCACCGAATTCGGCGATGACGAGCTCCTGCTGGTGTTCTCCGATGACTGCTGGGTGGAGGTGAAGTCCCTGGACGGAGAGAACCTGTACAGCGACCTCAACCGTGCCGGTCAGACGCTGGTGCTCACGGGGCGCGGTCCGTTCCGGGTTCTGCTCGGCTATGCGCCGGGCGTGCGCCTCGATTTCAACGGCGATCCCGTGGATCTGTCGCGCTACTCGCGCAACAACGTGGCCAGTCTGGTCCTGGGGCAGTAGGCATGGTGCAGGCGATTCGAGGCATGCGCGACGTGCTGCCCGACGAGGGCCGGCGCTGGCGGCTGGTGGAGTCCGCGCTCGAGAGCGTCCTTCTGAGCTACGCCTACGAGGAGGTGCACCTCCCGCTGCTGGAGTTCACCGAGCTCTTCAGCCGTGGGGTCGGCGAGGCGACGGACATCGTCGAGAAGGAGATGTACAACTTTCCCGACCGGGACGGCGACAGCATCTCGCTTCGACCGGAAGGCACGGCCGGTTGCGTACGGGTTCTGCAGCAGCATGGGCTGCTCTACAACCAGACACAGCGCGTCTTCTACCGCGGGCCGATGTTTCGCTACGAACGGCCGCAGAAGGGTCGTTACCGGCAGTTCTACCAGATGGGGGCCGAGGCCTTCGGCATGCCCGGCCCCGACGTCGATGCAGAGCTCCTGGCGTTGGGGCGTGCGTGCTGGGAGCGACTGGGCATTGAGGACCGCGTGCGCCTGGAGCTGAACACCCTGGGCTCGGCCGAAAGTCGGGCCACATACCGCGACGCGCTGGTACGCTATCTTGAAGGCTACGCGGACGAGCTGGATGCGGACAGCCGGCGTCGGCTC
>JASFLG010000412.1:0-4535 GCA_050118205.1 Pseudomonadales bacterium | reverse complement strand
CCGTGTCGACGACCGCCACGATCACGTCCGCGGGTCCGGTGGGGAAGCCGGTGGTCAGGTCCCAGGCCGCGGGCAGCCCGATCTGGCGCAGGTGCCATTGCAGCGGGTACAGGCCGTCGTCCGGTGCGAGGTTGGGGCGCATGAGCACGTTCACCTCGGCGTGATCCACGGCCGGGTCCCGGGCAAGGGTCTTGAGCGCGATCAGGGTCCGGTATTTGGCCCGCTGGCGGGGCGCCAGGCCGACCGGCAGATCGGTTCTGATTCCGAAGCGGGTGCCGAGCCGGGACAGGGTGCGCCCGCCGATCCGGCTGCGCACGTACCGACCTGCCCGACCCTGTGCCGTGAGGTCGTATGCGCCGCGAACGGTGGCGTCCGCGGACGCCGAACGGGCGGCGATGAGCAGCTCTCCCGCCACGAACGGGTCCGACAGCCGGGACGGTGTCCGGCTGGCGATGCTGAGATCCTGCCCCACGCTCAGCACGTAGTTGGAGCCGCCGGCGATGTTGTTCGGTCCCTCGAAGGGAAAGACCTCGATGAAGTAGGACCCGGGTCCGGGCGCCGCGATGGACTCCGTGGTGTCGGTGCTGAGCGACGCGTCCACGATATTGCCGTTCGCGTCCCGAAGGCGCAGATCCAGATCTGCGTCCGCATCGCCGATGTTCAGCAGGATTACCTCGTTGCCGGTCAGTGTGATGGCGTAGAAATCGCCCGGATCACCGCTGTCGCGGAAGTTGCCCGCCGGATCGCCGGTGCCGGGCAGGTTCACCCAGCCGCCGACGCGGACCGGGTTCGGTAAGGGCTGCGCATCCAGCAGCGTGTTGTTACCGACCGGACTCGTGAGCCGGTCGTTCACGTCCGAATCCACGGCGTCATTGGACTGGATGTGCACGGTCCCGGAGAGACGGGTGCCGCGCACCCGGACGTTCTGCAGCACCGTGTCCGTCGCGCCCTCATCGTCGGTCACCGTGAGGTAGACGTTGTACCCGCCGGGATCGTTGAACGTGTGGCCGACTACGGCCCCGCTCGCCGGAGGGGACCCGTCACCGAAGTCCCAGGCGTAGCTCGCGATGCGACCGTCCGGGTCTGTCGAGGTCGAGCCGTCGAAGTCGATCGCGAGCGCGGCGTAGCCGTCTGTCGTGGACGCCGTGATACGGGCGGTGGGTCCCTGGTTGTCCGTACCGGACGGGCTTCTATCATTGCCGCTCCCGCTCCCCCCGCACCCGGTCAGAGTCAGCAGAAGGGCGAGTCCGGCGAGGCGGCTCTGGCCAACGGATCGGCGGATCATGCGCCGATGATCCCACATCGGGCCGGGCCAGGTTGTGAAACGGGTTTTCCTAGGGCAGAAACGAAAACACCCCGATTCTTACTGCCGAATCGGGGTGTCTCGGGCGCGCCGGGCTCGGGTCCGAGGCCGGGCTAGTGTAAAAAAGGCGTGTCAGCAGTGGGCACCGCTGAAAGTAACTCCGCTTCTGGGGGAAGGACACTTGAAAGGGAGGACTGCATTGGAGTTACGGTCACGCCTAAACTGAATCTGGGGTCCATTATGTACAGTACAAGACGGCTGTCAACACCCGATAACGACTTTTTTCGACTTTTGTACAGGTTTTGTTCACCCTGTACAGCAATACAGGATCAGCCCGCCGCTTCCGGATCCGGTGTGGCGATCAGCCCTTCCGCCATGGCAAGGGCCTCGAGCGCCCGCTCCAGATGGGCTCTTGCCTGGGTCGTGTCGTCGTGAATGCGCCCGGCGAGGGTATCGGGCAGGTCCGTCAGGCTCTGGCTGTAGTCGGCGAACGCGTTCAGCTGGCTGATCAGCTCCACCAGGTGCTGCGGGCAGCCGCTGGGATCGGAGAGCGTGCTCGCGGCGATGGCAACCAGTTCCTCGTCGGTGAAGCGCCGTCCGGATGACCGGTGCCGTGCGCCGGCCTGGCGGTGCAGGTTGACCACCGTGTCCTCGATTTCCTGCCAGGGCGCAGGCCACTTCAGCACCGGCACGCCCTGTTCCGCCGCGGTCTGCAGATTGTTGGCGGTGCCGAACTGATAGAGCACCACCACCTGCGCGTCCGGGAAGTAGTCGCTGATCACCTCCACGGGCTCCAGAGCGAGCACCGGCAGCTGCACCACCACGGCGTCCAGGTCCTCCACGCCGGACTGATCCTGCTCGAAGGCGTCCAGATTGGCCCAGCGGGCCGCGATCCGTATGCGCAGACCCTCGCCCTGGGCCTGCTCGAGAACGAGCAGATTGGGCCCGATGAGTCCGGTGCGGGCCTGCGTGCCGGGCACGGCGGGCTGGGCTTCGAGGCGCTCGTCGAGCTGGGTGTCGCTGAGGTCGGCGAGGCTGCTGATCGGATGACCCGAGTCGATCAGCCGCTTGATCTTGGTCAGCCGGGTGAGCTGCGCGGGACTGTAGAACCGGGTCTTGCCGGCGCGGTGCGCCGGCACGATGCCATAGCGCCGCTCCCACGCTCGCAGGCGCTCGACGGCAATGCCTGTGAGGCGCGCCACCGTGCCGATGCGGTACAGGTCGTCTTCCGGGTTCTGACCGCTTGGGAGCGTGTCCTTGGTTTCCAGGTCCTGCATGGATGGGGAAGACCGTTGAGGGACATTGAACAGTACAAAACCTGTACGTGGCTGTCCAGATGCCCGTTTCGAAAGTAATTTGCCGTTATCGGCGGTGGCTGCGAGAGGCTGCGCCGGCGTAGAGATGGGTAAGAGAAAGGGAGGCGTGGCGACAGTACATTGAGGCACTGTCTTCGCGGCATAGGGAGGAAGGGGAGAGAGACACCGCGCCACGCCTGTTCTTGGGCGGGCCACGTACCGGCACCCGCCAAGAAGCCGCGCATTCTACGTAAATTCGATGCCGGGGCAAGGGGATGGCCCGGAACCGCCGACAACTATTTTGTAACGAATGATTTCAGCCTCTGAGCGGTGCCTTCGAAGAGGGCATCGCGGCGGCAATCCGTGCGTAACAGACCTGAAATGGTTCGCCCACGCCAGTAGAATCGCTGCCTCAGAATCGGGTTTCGGTGGAGGGTTGGATGCAGAACAATCTGGGGCTCATTCTCGGCAAGCGGGCTTTTCTGAGTCCCGAGCGTGAGGCGTATGTGGACTCCCACTCGCCGCTGCGGCTGACCTACGGCGAGCTCAACAGCCGCGCCAACCGCGTGGCGAACGCCTTTCTCGCGGCCGGGATCCAGAAGGGCGAGCGGGTCGGTCTGCTGCTCATGAACAGCGCCGAGTTCATGGAGTCCTACTTCGCGCTCGCCAAGATCGGCGCCGTGGTGGTGCCGCTGAACTGGCGGCTGGTCCCGGACGAGCTCGAGTTCATCCTGAAGGACAGCGAGACGAAACGCCTCATCTTCGATTCCGATTTCGTGGACACGGTGGCGGAGCTGCACAGCCGCGGGGATGCCACCGACGTCGCCCAATGGCTGCAGGTTGGCGAGGAGACCGCCCACTTCGCGCAGCCGTACGCGGCCTTCCGGGACGCCGCACCGGCCGACGAGCCGCCCACGCGAGCTGCCGACGATGACATGCTCTACATCATGTACACCTCCGGCACGACGGGCCTGCCCAAGGGCGTTGTGCACACCCACGACTCTGCCATCTGGGCCATCCTCACCATCGCCGCCACCACCGATTACCACGAGGGTGACATCTACCTGGGTGCTCTGCCCATGTTCCACGTCGGGGCGCTGACACCCCTGGCCGTGAACGTCTACGCCGGCGCCACCTCCGTGGTCATGCGCAGCTTCGACCCCACGCTCGCCTGGGAGCTGATCGAGCGGGAGAAGATCACCACCGGCCTCGCGGTGCCGGCGATGCTGAACTTCATGGTGCAGGTGGGTGATTATCAGGAGCGGTTCGACTTCTCGAGCGTGCGCTGGATCATGACCGGCGCCGCGCCGGTACCGGCGTCACTCACCCGGCTGTACCACGACCTCGGCATCGGCCTTCTGCAGGTGTATGGGCTCACCGAGTCCTGCGGACCGGCCTGCGTGATGGACTCTGCCAACGCCATGCGTTTTCCCGAGTCCACCGGCAAGGCGTTCTTCCACACGGAGGTCAGGGTGGTGAACGAGGCCGGTGAGGACAGCGCGCCGGGCGAGGCGGGTGAGGTCTGGGTGCGTGGTCGGCACATCATGCGCGAATACTGGAATCGCCCCGACGCCACCGCCGAGACCCTGGTGGACGGCTGGCTGCGCACGGGCGACATCGCCACCATGAACGAGGAAGGTTTCGTGGCGATTCAGGACCGGATCAAGGACATGATCATCTCCGGGGGCGAGAACGTGTACCCCGCGGAGATCGAAGGGGTGCTGGCACAGCACCCGCAGATCGTCGAGGCAGCGGTGATCGGCAGACCGTCCGAGCGTTGGGGCGAGTCGCCGCTGGCCATCGTGGTGAGGCGTGACGAGGCGCTGACCGAAGCGGACGTGCTCGAGTTCTGCCGGGGCAAGCTGGCCGGCTACAAGCAGCCCAAGGGCGTGGTGTTCATCGACGTGATTCCGCGCAACCCCAGCGGCAAGATCCTG
>JASFLG010000411.1:0-4543 GCA_050118205.1 Pseudomonadales bacterium | reverse complement strand
CGGGCGTCTCGAAGCCATGCCGAACCTCTCCTACTTCCTCCCCCGGGGCGGCATGTTCATCATGGTGGATTCCGCCCGCATCGCGGCCGATGGTCAGGACTTCGCGCGACGCCTGCTCGACGAAGCCGGCCTCTCCACCATTCCCGGACGGGGCTTCGGTCCGAGCGCCGCCACCTACGTGCGGGTGAGTCTGACCCATCCGCTGCCCGTGCTCGCGGAGGTGTTCGATCGTATGGCCCGGGTGGCCGGTAGCTGACCAGTCCTTCCGCTCCGTGGGCCGCCACGTTGTACACGGGCATGCTCCGTGCTATCAACGACGCCCCGAGAAGGAGACTGCCAATGCCGAAAGGATTTCTCCCTGCAGCGCTGCTCGTCCTGACCCTGATCACCACGGCGGCCGCCGCGGAATCCGCTACGCCCTTCGAACCCATGGACGTCTTCGAGCTCGAATGGGCGAGCAATCCGCAGGTCTCCCCGGACGGGCGCACCATCGCCTACAGCCGCAACGGCTACGACGTGATGACCGACAGGCCGGTCAGCCGCATCTGGCTGGTGGCGAGCGACGGCAGCCGGCAACGGCCGCTGATCGATGCGAACGGCGGCGGCGCCGTCTGGTCGCCGGACGGTGGCCGGATCGCCTTTCTCTCGGACGAGGACGGGGACCCGGAGATCTTCATGCACTGGGTGGCCGACAACCGCACCGCGTCGATCACCCGGCTCACGCAGAAACCCTCCAACCTGCACTTCTCGCCGGACGGCCGATGGCTCGCCTTCTCCATGTTCGAGCCCGCCGACGAGGAACCCCTGGTGAAACCGCCGAAGGCGCCGGAGGGCGCCGAGTGGGCCCCGGCCTTCAAGGTCTACGACGACGTGGTGTATCGCGTCGACGGGCAGGGTTATCTGAAGCCGGGCTTCACTCACGTCTACGTGGTGCCGGCCACGGGCGGCTCGCCGCGCCGGATCACCAGTGGCGACTTCGACCACGGCGCTTTTGCCTGGAGTGCGGACGGCACCGCCATCATCGTCTCCGCGAACCGCCGCCCCGACTGGCAGCTCGAACCGCTGGACAGCGATCTGTATCAGGTGTCCGTGGACACCGGCGCGTACACGCGGCTCACCGAGCGCTACGGCCCGGACCAGGAGCCCGCGATCTCGCCGAACGGCCGCTACCTGGCCTGGACCGGCTTCGACGATGCGCACCGCGGCTACGAGAATGCCGAGCTCTACGTTCGTGATCTTGTCAGCGGCGAAACCCGCAGCCTGACCGCCGATCTCGACCGCAGCGTCTCCGCACCGGTCTGGTCGGACGACTCCCGCGCCGTGTACGTGCAGTACGAGGATGCCGGGCAGGGCATCATCGCCCGGGTGGCCCGCAACGGCAGGATCGACAGGGTGGCAGGAAACCTCGGCGGGACGTCGGTATCCCGGCCGTACAGCGGCGGCGACTATGACGTCTCCGGCGACACGATCGCCTACACACGTTCCGAGCCGGGCCGGCCGGCAGAGCTCGCCGTCGTTAGAAACCGGGGCGTGGTGGACCTCACCCGGCTGAACGAGGACCTGCTTGCCCATCGGACCCTCGCCGAGGTCCGACCGGTCAGCTTTCCCTCCAGCCTGGACGGACTGGATATTCAGGCCTGGATCGCGACCCCGCCTGGCTTCGAGCCGGGCGGATCCTACCCGCTGATCCTGGAAATCCATGGTGGTCCGTTCGCCGCCTACGGACCCCACTTCGCTGCCGAGATCCAGCTCTACGCGGCCGCCGGTTACGTGGTCATCTATGCAAACCCGCGTGGCTCGACGAGCTATGGGGCGGCATTCGCCAATCAGATTCACCACGCGTATCCCGGCGGGGACTTCGACGATCTGATGTCGGCTGTGGACTTCGCCATCGAGCAGGGCTATGCGGACGAGGACCGCCTCTACGTCACCGGCGGCAGCGGTGGCGGCATTCTCACTGCCTGGATCGTCACCCACACCAACCGCTTTCGGGCCGCGGTGAGCGCCAAGCCGGTCATCAACTGGTACTCGTTCGTGCTCACCGGCGACATGACGAATTACTTTCAGCGCTACTGGTTCGCGCGTCCGCCCTGGGAGGATCCGCAGAGCTATCTGGACCGTTCTCCCCTGAGCTTCGTGGGCAACGTCGAGACACCGACGATGATGCTCACCGGCGAGGACGACCTGCGCACGCCGAGCTCCGAGGCGGAGCAGTTCTACGAGGCGCTCAAGCTGCGCGGTGTGGATACAATGCTGGTCCGCGTACCGGAAGCTTCGCACGGCATCGCCGCGCGTCCGAGTCATCTGATCGGCAAGGTCCAGCACGTGCTGGCCTGGTTCGAGCGCTATCCCGAAACGCCCTGAGAACCCTCTCTTTCGGAGCGCTGCGCATCGAGCAGCGTCTCCACCGCATCCAGCTCGGCATCGCAGCGGTACAACCGGCGCCGTTCCCGGTCAACGATCACCCGGAACAGGCGGCTTCTGTACGCATCGAGCTCGTCGGCAGAGAACACTTCCGGGACGACGGCGGCGATCAGATCGACGAGCCGGTCGGCCCCGTTCAGGCGGCCCCAGAAGTAGTCGTGCTCGCGATACTCGCGGTTGAAAAAGCCCAGGAACCCCATGAGGCTTCGGCTCTTCAGGCCGTTGAAAGCCGCCTGGAGCGAGGTCGCATCCTTCGGGCTCACCCTCGCCACCTGGACCGGTGTCAGCGGATCCGGCGCCAGATCCATGCCGCTCGGCGCGTAGAGCAGCACGTCGTAAACGGGAAAGCCCACGTAGTCGGCAATGAACGCCTGGCGGAGCGGATCGTCACCGAGCTCACGGATGAAGATTTCGAATGCGGCGTCCACCGACCTGTCAATATCCTTGAGATTCAGTGCGCCCGCGAACGTCTTCAAGAGCTCACCTGAGGCCTCGCGCTCGAGGGGAATCTGACGCGCCGCGACGTACAGACGCTCAATCAGCTCATCGTCGAAAAGGCTGGACGCGGAAAGGGCCCGTCTGAGCTCGTAGACACGCATGAGGAAGTCGTACGCCACCGGCTTGAACCTGTCGATGGCGTCCCGCGCCGCCACCGAAAGACCTTCCTCTCCATGCTGGTTGAGCCGCCGGATGACGAACTGCAACCGTCGGATCCGGTAGGTGACGTCGAACCGGTCGAGAAACTCGTGCTCCAGATTGCTGCGCCGGACCGGATCCTCCACGTTCCACCATCGCTCGATCGAAAGTCGCATCAGTCGCCGGGTCTCGGAAAGGTGGGGCTTCTCGGCCAGCACCACCCACTCCTCCATCAGCGCCTCCGTCAGCCGCCAGAGCCGTCGGCGTACGTAGGCGGCATAGGCCGGGCCCATCTCCTGCGCGGTCGCCTCCAGCAGACTCTCCCGAAGATAGGCGATGAGGTCCGCCGACATGGCGTGCGGGTCGTAATGCGCCTCCAGCTGATCGACCATGGCAACCACCTGAGGCTGCTGCGCGTCGACGACCCGTCGGTTCACCTGCACACGCTTGTCGAGCTCAACGATCTTCTGCAGCTCTTCCAGGATCGGCTGGTTGCGTGGAATGGTCGACATCGCGGCATGGATCGTCCCCAGATAACTGATCGCCTGTACCGGGTCCGTCGGCGGCTCCACCTTGGGATCCGGCTCGATGTACAGCACGTAGCGGTCCACGTGCCGGTCCGCGGGTCGCTGGTTGAGCGCCGTCATCGCCGCGTCGAAAGGCTTGTTGTTGACGATCCCGCCATCGACGAAGAGCCGTTTCTCCGGATCGAACCGGCGCGCCGCCGGTATCCCGCTCTCGATCCTGAGGTTCTGCGCGAGAAAACGCGCTTCTCCCGGCCACCCCTGGTTGCGCGCGGCCAGGAGCTCCATCATCTCCGCGTGCGAGAACGGCGCAAACGCGCCGGCATAGGAGGAGCTCGCCCGAGCCGCCCAGACCAGAGCGGGAATGTTGTCGTCGTCAAAGTCGTTGTGACGGCCCTCCTCGTGCACGAGCTGACAGTACGCGGTATGCGCCTGATCGCTCGCCACCAGCTCCTCGTTCAGCCGCAGCGTGTTCGGATAGCCGGTGAGGTCTGTGATGCTGGCATACACGTCCAGGCGCTGACCGGGCGGCAACAGGCACGACCCCGGGCGCCGGCTGTTGCTCATGGCCTCCAGCGCGTTGAAGAAGTGGGTGCACAGGCGCTTGCCGGAAAACGGTGGCTCGAACCAGGACGAGCGGACGAAACGGGCCATCTTCTCCCGCGTCTCCGGCTTGGCGCCGATCTCCGGAGGCAGCCAGTGCGCCAGGATGCGCAGGAAGGGATACAGGTACCACTTCTGAAACCGGCCCCGCGGCTGCCCGAGAAAGTCCACGTCCGCATCACGAAGCCACAAAGGCGTCTGCACCTCCAGCAGCCCGTCATCGATCAGGGCCTTGCCGAGCATCACGCCGTTGATCGCGCCGGCGGACGCGCCGGCGATCACGTCCACGACCACCCGGAAGTGGCAGCGCTCATTGACGCGCTTCAGGATCTCGAAGTAGATCGCCTCCGTATCGT
>JASFLG010000410.1:0-4543 GCA_050118205.1 Pseudomonadales bacterium | reverse complement strand
TCGCCGACCACCAGGGACAGGCCGCGCACGATGGCCGCCGGCATCCGTTCCGTGGTCTCTCCCATGACCAGCACCGCGGCGCTGGCGATGGCGTCGGCACGGTTGATCAGGGTGACCTTGAGCTCGCGGCCGTACATGTCCCGGCCGCCGCGGTGGTCGTCGAGCACGCTGAGACCGGCGGCCCCGATGGCGATGCCGACGGTGCCGAGACGCCAGGGGCGGTTGGCGCTGTCGGTGATGATGACACCCACGTCGACGCCGAGCCGGTCGCGGATTTCCGCCCGGAACCGGGCCGCGGATGCGTCCGGGTCCAGCGGCAGGAGCAGGGCTTCCTCGCCGTCGCCGTGCTCGATGTTGGACTGATCGATCCCCGCGTGGGCGCCGACGAGCCCCAGCCTGTGGCGCATGATGAGTACCCCGGGCTTCTTGCGCAGAAGCTCCGTGGACTCGGACAGAATGAGCTCGACCAGGCGTGGATCCTTGTCCGTCTCGGCAGCGAGGGCGACTGCCTCGGCCGACGGCGTGACGCTGGCCAGCGAAACCTGACGCCCTTCGGCCTTGGAGACGATCTTCTGGGCGAGGCAGACGCAGTCGCCTTCCTCGAGTGCCCGCCCGCTCTCGCCGAGCGCGTCGAGGAGGAGGGCGGCCAGATCGTCGCCCGGGCGTACCAGCGGCATGCCGGGCACGGCGAACACCTCGAAGCCCGTGCTCATGGCGTCAGTGTTCGTCCTGGCCGACGATCTTGATACCGGAGTGCGAGATCTTACCCTGGCGATTGATCTGAATGAGGATCGAGGTGAGCGCCTCGGCCGCGGCCGAGTTCTCGATGGGCCCGGCGTGGTACGCCGTCATACCCGCTTCCTCGGCCAGCTCGATCACCTTCTCACGTGCCGCTTTCTTGTTGCCGGCGACGAGCACGTCGCACTCGATCGTCACCTCCTGCTGCAGCAGGTGCGCGGCGATGTTCTGAAAGGCGGTAACCACCATGACGTCGTCGCCGAGAAGATCCTGAGCCCGCTTGCCGGCACTACCCTCCGGCGGCAGCTGCACGGTGCCCACCTTGGGCGGCACCAGGGGAACGGTCACGTCGATGAGAATCTTCCCGGTGAGCCCGCCCCGTACGGATTCCAGGGTGGAGAGCTGGTGCTCTGCGGGCACGGTCAGCACGACGATGTCGCCGGCGGCAGCCGCATCGGGATTCTCCATGGCCTCGGCGGGGGTGTCGGGGCTGATCTTGGCCAGCTCGGCGACCGCGTTCTTTGCTTTTTCCAGCGTCCGCGAGCCGATGATGATGCGGTGTCCCGCCTTGGACCAGCGGATCGCCAGTCCGGTGCCCAGATCGCCTGTGCCGCCGAGGATGGCGATGGTTTCCTTCCCGCCGTCGGTCATGGTCTTGCTCCCTGCGCCTGAAAGAGCGCCTAAAAAGCGGGCGATTATGCCGCCAACTGACTTCCGAGTGCCAGACCCTTACCATGGCGTCTCGGCGGGACTTTGAGAAGGAACAACGGCATGAGTGAACGAATGCGGATCGGTGTGATGATCGGGGCGGACGGTCCGAGCGCGTCGCTCGACGATGTGATCGGCATTGCCAGAGAGGCCGAGGCGATCGGTCTCGATAGCGTGTGGATGGCGAACATCTTCAGCTTCGACGCCATTTCGGCGCTGGCGCTGATTGGCCGCGAGACCCAGCGGATTGCGCTCGGCACGGCGGTGACCCCGACCTACCCGCGCCACCCCACCGCCATTGCCCAGCAGGCGCTCACCACCGCGGCGGCGAGCGGGGGGCGATTCACGCTTGGTATCGGGCTGTCGCACAAGATCGTCATCGAGGACATGCTCGGCATGTCGTATGACAAGCCGGCCCGGCACATGCGCGAGTACCTGTCGGTGCTCATGCCACTGGCCCGTGGCGAGGCGGTGACCTTTCACGGCGAGCAGTACCGGGTGAACAACGTCGCTCTCGCCGTGCCGGGCGGACCGCCGCTGCCGGTGGTGGTGGCGGCACTCGGCCCGGCGATGCTGAAGCTTGCGGGCTCGCTCGCGGATGGCACGAACACCTGGATGGTGGGACCGAAGACGATGGAGAGCCACATCGTCGCGAAGCTGACCGCCGCGGCGTCCGAAGCGGGGCGCCCGACGCCCCGGGTGGTGGGTGGCTATCCCATCGCGCTGACCACCAAGGTCGACGAGGCCCGGAAAAAGATCAACGAGCAGCTCGTGATCTACGGGCAGCTGCCGAGCTACCGGGCGATGCTGGATCGGGAAGGTGCCGCGGGGCCCGCGGACATCGCCATTCTCGGGGACGAGAATGCGCTGGCCAGCGAGATTCGACGTCTCGAGAGCATCGGGGTCACGGATTTCAACGCCGCTATCGTTGACGTGGAGGATGGCGCCCGGGCCAGAACCCTGGAGTTTCTCGGCAGTCTGAAGGGCTGACGCGCCACGACGGAGCCGGTCTGCCCCGCGGCGTGGTCAGGAAGGCGGCAGGTCCGGTCGGTACTTGCGCCCCCGATAGGCGGGATCGATCAGCCGTTTCGGGTGCAGGCCGTCCACGTGGCCCATGAAGCCTGGGTCCACCACGCTGTACCCGAGCAGGGCCTGGACTCGCGCGCTGTAGCGGGCCGCGAGGGCAGGTGGCACGGCCAGGGTCATGTTCTCCAGTTGTCGCATCCAGGGAGCGCAGTACTGCGGAGTGATCGCGAGGCGACTCGTGTCGGCCGTGTTCGCGCCGCCGCGATGCAGCAGGTTGCCGACGAACACCACCACCGAGCCGGCAGGCATCAGCACCTGCACGATCTCGTCGGGCGCCGGCGGCCGACGCTCCGGCCATCGGTGACTGCCGGGCACGATCTCGGTTGCGCCGTTGTTCCCGGTGAAGTCGTCGAACGCCCAGATGGTGCTGACACCATAGTGTGGTCGGGGCCAGCGATCGTTCGGCGCCCCGCCTGCGGCGTCGTCGATGTGGAAAGACTGGGCTGTTTCTCCCGGATGCACATGGATGGCGAGCGCGGAGGACAGCAGGTAATTGGCCGGCAGCAGCGCATCGATCAGCGCCAGAACGGCGGGATGCTCGACGATGCGTGCAACCGAGGGTGCCTTGGCCAGCAGCGCGTAGACCCGCTCGGTATTGAATCCCTCGAAATCGTTGCGCCCCATTTTCTCGCGCTTCAGCCAGAGCGCGAGCTCCCCGCGGATCCGGGCGACGTCGTCGGTATCGAGCAGCCCCTCGAAGATCGTGTAGCCGTCGGACTCCAGGGCGGCCAGTCGGGCACCAGGGTGATCCGACTGGCGGCTCGAGGATTGCGGGTCGGCCATGACCTCAGCCTCCATTCAGGCGGGCAATCTCCGGGAGCACGTGCTCGATCAGCCGTTCGGTCTGGTCGATGACATCCGCGCCGTTCCCGGCGATTGGCCGCAGGATGAACTTGTGCACGCCGGCGGTGCGGAACTTCCCGAGCAGCGCCATGATCTCGTCGGTGCCGCCCACGGCCGACAGCCCTGCCGGGTCCTTGCCGAGGCGCTTGGCAAGGAGCTCGTCGTAACGACGGCACAGCGGCTCATCGGGGCTGCCGAACCGGAAACCGAAGCCGGCGCCGTAGTGATCCTCGTCGATCTCCCGACCGTGGCGGGGCAGTGCCGCCTTGATGGCGTCGATCACCGGTGCCACCTCCTCCGGGGTCTCCAGACCGGCCTGCCAGCCGGTACCCCAGCGGGCCGTGCGCTCCACGGCCGCGGGCGCGGATCCGCCGATCCAGAGCGGCATGGGGTTCTGGACCGGTTGCGGGGCAATGCTCGCCTCGTCCAGGTGGTAGAACTCGCCCTCGAAGCTCACACAGGGCTCGGTCCACAGGCGGTGAACGATCTGCAACGCTTCGTTCATCCGCCGGCCCCGGCCCTTGGTCGGGGTTCCGGTGGCAACGTAGTCCCGGGAGCGCGCGCTGCCGAGCCCGAAGGCCGGCAGGAGCCTGCCGTTCGAGAGCACATCGATGGTGGCGCACGACTTTGCGGTGAGCACCGGATCCCGGATGCCCAGGCTCGCCACGTTCATGCCGAACTTCACGTGCCGGGTCCGCCCGGCCAGCGCCGCCATCACCGACATGCACTCGAGAAACGGGTCCGTGCCGATGATGCGGTCGCTCTGCCAGATGGAGTTGACCCGGGCGTCGTCACACAGATCCACCCAGCGCCAGAACTCCCCGGCGTCCGAAAACGGAAAGTTGGCGATGCCGAGACCGGCTCCGATGGTCATAGGTCTCTCTCGTCCCTGCCTGGGGTCAGTATGGCAGCGTGACCGCGGGTTTGCAGGTCATACTGGTCCCGCAGCCGATCGCCCAGCATGTTGAAACACCAGACCGTGAGCCCGAGAAACAGTGCCGGAAAGAACAGCGTCCACGGCGCTGCCTCCATGGTCCGGATACCGTCGGCGATGAGCACGCCCCAGCTCGTCTGAGGCTCCTGGATGCCGAGACCGAGAAAGCTCACGAAGCTCTCCGCCAGGATCACCGCCGGGATGGTCAGGGTGGCGTAGACCAGCGCAGGACCG
>JASFLG010000409.1:0-4548 GCA_050118205.1 Pseudomonadales bacterium | reverse complement strand
GCCCGCGACGCCCGGTACAGGGCCTGAATCACCTGCGGCTCCACCAGCGAGTTCATCTTCGCGAAGATGTAGGCCGGCTTGCCGGCTGCCGCATTCTGCGCCTCCTGATCGATGAGGGCGAGGATCGTCTTGTGCAGGGTGAACGGTGACTGCAGCATCTTCCTCAGACGCCCGGCCTTGCCCATGGACGTGAGCTGCTGAAAGAGCTGCTGCACGTCCTCGCCGATGTCCGCATCGCGGGTGAACAGTCCGTAGTCCGTGTACAGCCTTGTGGTGCGCTGGTGATAGTTGCCCGTGCCCAGGTGCACGTAACGCGCGAGCGTTCGTCCTTCCCGGCGCACGACCATGCTCATCTTCGAGTGTGTCTTGTGACCAACCACACCGTAAACGACATGGGCACCGACCTGCTGAAGGTGGTTGGCCAGCTCGATGTTGTCCTCCTCGTCGAAGCGTGCCCGTAGCTCGATCACCACCAGCACCTCCTTGCCGCTCGCCGCCGCCCGGGTCAGCGCCTCCACCACGGCAGAGTCCGGTCCGGTCCGGTAGAGCGTCTGGCGGATCGACAGCACCTGCGGATCGGCGGCGGCGTGGCGCAGAAACTCGATGAACGGCGCGAATGATTCGAACGGGTGATGCACCAGAATGTCCCCTTCGCGGATCGCCTCGAAGGGATCGCTGGCATTGCGGAAGCGTTCCGGCACGCTCGGGGTGAAGCCCGGGTACTTGAGCTCGGGCCGATCGACGAGGTCCGGCACCGTGAGCAGGCGCATGAGGTTCACCGGACCGTTGCAGCGGTAGACGTCGTCGCGACTCAGCCGGAACTGGGCGAGCAGGAACGCCTCCAGATCGTCCGGGCAGTCCACGTCCACCTCGAGACGGACCGCGTCGCCGTAACGTCGGGAGGTCAGCTCCCCTTCCACCGCGCGCAGCAGATCGTCCACCTCCTCGAGATCCACGAACAGGTCGCTGTTGCGGGTCACCCGGAAGGGATAGACGCCGGTGGCCTTCATGCCCGTAAAGAGCGCCGAGGCGTGCGCCTCGATCAGGGCGGAGAGCAGCACGAACTCGTATGGCGACGTCGCGCAGCTCTCGGGCAGGCGCACCACGCGCGGAAATGCCCGGGGCGCGTTGACGATAGCCCGGCCGATCTGACGGCCGAACGCGTCCTGCCCTTCCAGGGAAACGATGAAGCACAGGCTCTTGTTCAGTGGCTGCGGGAACGGATGCGCCGGGTCCAGCGCGATGGGGCTCAGGACCGGCGCGAGCTCCTTCTTGAAGTAGCGCTTGACCCATTGCCGCTGCTTCTCGTTCCAGTCGGTGGGCTCCAGAAAGCGGATGCCCTGGATGTCGAGCTTCGGGATCAGCTCCTCGTTCAGCACCCGGTACTGGTCCGTGATGAGCCCTTCGGCCACGGAGCGGATCATCCGCAGCTGCTCCGACGGCGAGAGGTTGTCCGGGCCGCGCTGGCTCGCGCCGACCACCTCCTGCTGCTTGAGTCCCGCCACACGGATCTCGAAGAACTCGTCCAGCACCGAGCTCGCGATGCAGAGAAAACGCAGTCGCTCGAGCAGCGGGGTCTCCTCGTCCCGCGCCTGAGCCAGCACCCGGCGGTTGAACTCGAGCAGAGACATCTCGCGGTTGATGTAGAGCTCCGGATTCTGAAGATCTTCTTCCATGCTGCTTCGCTCTGATCGCCGCCACTTGCCGGTGCGAGCCCGCGCGAGCGGCCGGCGTCTGCCACCCAGATCGCCTAGAATAGCCCGTCCCGGCCGGCGGGATCCGTCCCGTGCCCAAACGGCCGAGGGTAACACGTCACCTTGAACGAATTGTTATGGCCCGAGACCGGATCTTCAGCGAGCCCAAGGCAAACCTCGTGGACTTCGTCTTCGACGAGGCCGTGGCCAACGTGTTTCCGGACATGATCCGCCGCTCCGTCCCGGGCTACGAGCTGGTGGTGCCCATGACCGGGCTGCTGGCGGCGCGAGCGGTTCAGGGTGCCTCCGCGCCACGCATCTACGACCTGGGCTGCTCCCTCGGCGCCACCACGCTGGCTGTCCTTCACGCCCTGGACGCCCTCGACATCGCTGCGGATGACCTGTCGATCGTGGCCGTGGACAACGCGCCGGCCATGCTGACCGAGGCGCGCAGCCACGTCCGGGATCCGCGCGTCACCTTCGTCGAGGCGGACATCGTCACCCTGGAGCTCGCCCCTGCCGACGCGGTCACCTTGAACTGGGTGCTCCAGTTCATCTCCCCCGCGTCGCGCCTCGACCTGCTCGAGCGCATCCACGCCGCGCTGCGGCCCGGCGGGATGCTGCTGGTCTCGGAGAAGGTCCGCAGCGACGACGCCGACAGCGAGGCGTTCAACGTCGCCGCGCATCTGGACTTCAAGCGGGCCAACGGGTACTCGGAACTCGAGATCAGCCAGAAGCGAACGGCGCTCGAGCAGGTGATGATCACGGATACCATCGACGAGCACGTGGCCCGTCTGAAACACGCCGGCTTCCGGCACGTTCAGGTCTGGTTCCAGTGCCTGAACTGGGCCGCCCTGGCAGCCCGACCCTGACCTTGCCGACCCGTCCCACCGTCGAAGGGATGCTCGCGCGCCAGCCCTGGCCGTCCGCCTACGCCGGGCATCCGGACTGGCCGGAGCTGATCGAACGGGCCGCTGCACGGCTCGCTGCGCACGGTGATCTGAGCCGCTGGACCGCCGCCATGGCGGAGCTGCCCGATCTGGTACCTGCCGCCGCGCTGCTCGGGGACCGGGTGGGCGTGACCGGCGCGATCGCGCCCGCCGGCCGCGACGCGCTGACCCGGGCCCTGCAGGGACTGACTCCCTGGCGCAAGGGTCCATTCGAGCTCTTCGGAGTGCACATCGACACCGAGTGGCGGTCCGACTGGAAGTGGCGCCGCATTGCCGCCGGGCTCGGCGATCTGTCCGGCCAGAGCGTGCTCGACGTGGGTTGCGGCAACGGCTATTTCGGCTGGCGTGCCCTCGAGGCCGGGGCCGACTCGGTGCTCGGGGTCGACCCGTCGGTGCTGTTCTTTCTGCAGCACGCGACCATCTGCCGCTATCTCGACCCGCTGGTTCCCCGCCCCAACGCCCTGCTGCCCCTGCCCTTCGAGGCGCTGCCGGAAGTGCCTCGGGATCTGGCCCTGAGCATGGGGGTGATCTATCACCGACCCGAGCCGGCCGAGCACCTCGACCGGCTCTACCGCCACCTCCGCCCCGGCGGCCGGCTGCTGCTCGAATCGCTCGTGGTGACCCACGGAGACGACGTGCGCCCGGGCCGACAGGCCAGGTATGCGCGCATGCGCAACGTCAGCGTCGTGCCGCGCGTAGAGACGCTGCTCGCCTGGCTCGAGGCGGCCGGCTTCCAGGCCATGCAGGTGCTGGACGTCACCCCGACCCGCGCCGACGAGCAGCGGCGCACGCCCTGGATGACCTTCGAGTCCCTGGCTGAAGCGCTGGACCCGGCCGATCCGGGGCGAACGGTGGAAGGCTACCCCGCGCCGGTGCGTGCGGCGATCCTGGCGCACCGGCCGGGGCCCGGGGTCTCCAACGGGGACGGCCCAGGGGTACCCTGCTAGACTCGCCCGACCATGGTCTTCGGCATCCTCCCCATCCGCTTCCGATTCCGCGGCAAGCTGCGGCGCCTGGCACGGATCTACCAGTGTTTCCTCGACCACCCCGGTGTGGGTCTGCACCCGACCCAGATCGCGCGCCATACGGGCATCGCGTTTCAGGAGGTGAGCGCCCGTCTGGACGCGACCCCGGAGCTCTTCGTCAAGCTGCCGAAGCGCCCGGACGGTATCACCCGCTACCGGCTGACCAGCGCCACGGCTGCGCGCTCGCGCGAGGAGGTGGAGCAGTTACTCATCCGGTCCGCGCGCCGGGAGTCGTTCATTCTCTATGCTTTCGGCACCATGGTGATCAGCATCCTGCTCATCGTCGTCATACTCGTGGCGCCGACGTTGTAGGCCACCGAAACAACCCGATTGCGGAGGACACATGCCGGAAATGCTGAACGAGGCGCAGCGCGAGCTCGCTGCGCGGGCGGCCCGATTCGCGGAGGAGGTGTTACTGCCGCTCGCGGGCACCGATCCCGCAGCCGCGCGCAGACAGGTGGTGTCGGCGAGCAAGGCGGCCGGATTCTTCCCGATGACCCAGCCGACCGACCTGGGCGGGGCTACCGCCGGCGCGCTCGACCTCACCATCGTCCGCGACGAGCTGGCGGCGAGAAACGCGCCTTTCACCGGCGCGGTGTTCGGTCCGGGACCCGGGGTGCTCGCCGGGGTGCAGGGGCCTCTCAGGAAGTCACACCTGGAGCCGCTGCTCGCCGGGGAAAAACGGGGCGCCTTCGGTTTCACCGAGCCGGACGACGCGCCCCGGCCCACCACGGCCGAGGACGGCGGTGACGTCTGGGTGGTCAGCGGCCAGAAGTCCTACGTCACCGGCGGCGCCGATGCAGACTTCATCAATACCCTCGTGCAGATTCCGGACCAGGGAGCCGCCATGCTGGTCATCGACACCGCGAGCAGCGGCGT
>JASFLG010000408.1:0-4548 GCA_050118205.1 Pseudomonadales bacterium | reverse complement strand
CCGCGTAGCCGGCGCGTTTGCTGCCACCCTCGTCCAGGATGGTGAGAACGTGTCCGCGCGCGTCGGCCAGAGCCGGCCAGACCGGACCGTCGGGTCCGACCACGTCCGCCGGCTCGATGAGGCGCTCGCCGAAGGCAGCACGGATCTCCGCGTCCATGGCGAGCCAGGCATCCTCGTCGAAGGGCAGCGGCCGCAGGAACCCGGGTCGGTCGATCACCTCGTCCTTGGCGTTGAAGGAGATGAACACCGGGACGTGCTCTGGATGCGCCTTCGACCACTGCGCGATCACGGAAAGACAGGAGAGCAGATCCGGACAGCTCGAGTTGTCGTCCAGGTTCTGCACGTGCAGCACCGGGAAGCGGCTGCCGCTGGCGTGCGTGATGCCGGGGAAGAGCATCCCCTCGGGATCGTAGTAGACGTCGAGCTCCAGGGTGCGGATGCCGAGGTCGAGCTGCTCGGCAAGGGGCCGGTGCGTGTACTCCAGGGATGCGGCGATCTCCGGAGCCTCCCTCTCGAGCTCGGCGAAGCGGTCTGCCTCCATGGCCAGCTTGTAGCTGTTGTGACTGCCTAGCACCTGGATCTCGTTCATCGCGAGATCCGCAGGCTCGGCCGCCTGTGCGCCCGCAGCGAGCACAGCGAGCAGCGAGAGCCACGGCAGCCGCGGACGCCTCATCCTGCCAGGATGTCCCCTACCGCGCGCTGCGCCATCACCCGGACCAGATTCGCCCGGTACTCGGCAGACGCGTGCAGATCCGAGTTCAAACCCGCATCCGGTACCTCTACCGCCTCCACGGCGGCGGTGCTGAAGTCCCGCGTGAGCGCTTCCTCCAACGCCGTGGCACGAAACGCGCACGGTCCGGCACCGGTCACGCCTACCCGGATGTCGCCACCGAAGTCCGCCACCAGCACGCCGACCACGGCGTAGCGGGAAGCCGGATTGGGAAACTTGCGATAGGCGGCGCGCGTAGGAATGGGGAAATCGATCCGGGTAAGAATCTCCCCGGGCTCGAGTGCCGTCTCGAACAGATCCTGGAAGTAATCTTCGGCCGCGATTTGTCGATTCTGGGTGTACAGCGTGGCGCCCAGGCCGATCACCGCCGCGGGATAATCGGCAGCCGGGTCGCTGTTCGCTACCGAGCCGCCGATGGTGCCGAGATTGCGCACCTGGGCGTCACCGATCTCTCCCGCCAGATGTGCAAGCACGGGCAGCTGTGCGCGGATCTCCGCGCTCCCGGCCACGTCCGCGTGGCGGGTGAACGCACCCACCCGCACCAGGCCATCCTCGATCGCCACCCCCTTCAGCTCGTCGATGCCGGACAGATCAATCAGATCGGATGGCGCGGCGAGCCGTTGCTTCAGGGTCGGAATGAGCGTCTGGCCCCCCGAGAGGTACAGAGGATCCTCCGCGTCGCCGTAGAGCGCCGCGGCCTCCTGCACCGTGTTCGGCCGATGATAGTTGAACTGGTACATGCTCGAACCTCCCTGCTTTCAGCCGCGCAGCGCGCGCCAGACCTTCTCGGACGTGGCGGGCATGGACACGCTGTTGTCCCCCACGGCATCGGTCACGGCGTTCATGATGGCAGCCGGCGAGCCGATGGCACCCGCCTCGCCGCAGCCCTTGACCCCCAGCGGGTTGTGGGTGCAGGGCGTGACCGTGGTGTCGACCACGAACTCCGGCACATCGTCCGCCCGCGGCAGGCAGTAGTCCATGTACGACCCGGTGATGAGCTGCCCGTAGGCATCGTAGATCCCATGCTCGAGCAGGGCCTGCCCGGCACCCTGGGCGACACCGCCGTGCACCTGGCCCTCCACGATCATCGGATTCACCACGTGACCGAAGTCGTCCACCGCCACGAAGCTCACCAGACGCACCACGCCCGTGGCCTCTTCCACCTCCACCTCGGCGATGTGGGTTCCGGCGGGAAAAGTGAAGTTCTCCGGGTCGTAAAACGCCTTCTCGCTGAACCCGGGCTCCAGATCGGCGGGATAGTTCGCCGGCACGTAAGCGGCAAACGCCACCTCGCCGAACGACAGGGACTGGTTGCTGTCGCGCACCAGAAACTGGCCGTCGTCGAATTCCACCGACTCCACGTCTGCTTCCAGCATGTGCGCGGCAATCCGTTTGCCCTTCGCGATGAGCTTGTCGGCGGCTTTGACCAGCGCCGAGCCGCCGACCGCCAGGGACCGGGAGCCGTACGTGCCCAGGCCGAACTCCACCCGGCCGGTGTCGCCGTGCACCACCTCGACGTTCTCGTAAGGGATGCCGAACCGCTCCGAGACCACCTGGGCGAACGTAGTCTCATGCCCCTGACCGTGGCTGTGCGCCCCGGTGAACACGGTGACCGAGCCGGTAGGGTTGACCCGGATCTCGCCGCTCTCGTAGAGACCGACCCCCGCACCGAGCTGAATCGCCAGCTGGGAAGGTGCCAGGCCGCAGGCCTCGATGTAGCAGGCGAAGCCGATGCCGCGCCGCTTGCCCTCGGCCTCCGACGCCGCACGCCGAGCCGGAAACCCCGCATAGTCCACGAGCTCCAGTGCCCGGTCGAGGCTCGCCTCGTAGTTGCCGGTGTCATAGACGAGCGCCACCGGCGTCTCGTAGGGGAACTGCTCCGGCCGGATCATGTTGAGCCGTCTGAGCTCCGCTGGATCCCGGCCGAGCTCCCGCGCCGCGGTTTCGACGATGCGCTCCACCACGTAGGTCGCCTCGGGGCGCCCGGCACCGCGATAGGCGTCGACCGGAGCGGTGTTGGTGTACACCCCGTGCACCGCGACATGGATGTTGGGCGTCGCGTACTGACCCGCCATGAGCGTGCCGTAAAGATAGGTCGGTACCGAGCTGCCGAAGGTCGAGAGGTACGCGCCCAGGTTCGCCGAGGTCTGCACCTTGAGTGCCAGGAACCGGCCGTCCGCGTCCATGCCGAGCTCGGCGTGGGTGATGTGGTCGCGGCCATGCGCGTCCGCCAGAAACGACTCGCTGCGATCGGCCGTCCACTTCACCGGGCGCCCTACACGGCGCGCCGCCCAGATCACGGTGGTCTCCTCCGCGTAGATGAAGATCTTGGAGCCGAAGCCGCCGCCCACGTCTGGCGCGACGACGCGCAGCTTGTGCTCCGGCGCCACCTGCACGAAGGCAGACAGCACCAGCCGCGCCAGATGCGGATTCTGGCTCGTGGTGTAAAGCGTGTGCTCGCCACTGGCACGATCGTAAACGCCGAGCGCGGCCCGCGGCTCCATGGCGTTGGGAATGAGCCGGTTGTTGGTGAGGTCGATCCGGGTCACGTGCGCCGCCGAGGCAAGTGCCGCCTCGGTTGCTTCCCGGTCCCCGAGCTCCCAGTCGTAGGCGAGGTTGCCGGGCACCCCTTCGTGGATCTGCTGCGAACCCTGGGCCGTGGCCAGGTCCACCACCGGATCCAGTTCCTCGAAGTCGGTCATGACCGCTTCCGCACCCTGCCGCGCCGCGGCGAGCGTCTCTGCGATCACGACCCCGTACGGCTCACCCACGTAATTGACCACCTCGCTCGCCAGCGGCGGGTGAGGCGCCGAGACCATGTCCGAGCCGTCCTTCTGCTTGACCAGCCAGCCGCAGGGCAGATCGCCCAGCCCGTCCGCGGCCATGTCACGCCCGGTCAGCACGGTCAGCACCCCCGGCACCGCCAGCGCGTCGTCCACGTCGATGCTGCCGATCCGCGCCCGGGCGTGTGGCGAGCGCAGAAAGACCGCCTGGGTCTGGCCGGGCTGGTTCAGGTCGTCCGTATAGCGGCCGCTGCCGGTGATGAAGCGCGCATCTTCCCGCCGTCGGACGGAAGCGCCGATACCCGTGGCACTCATGCTTCAGCCCTCCCTGGCGCCGGCCGCCAGCAGTACGGCCCGGACGATGTTGTGATACCCCGTGCAACGGCAGAGATTGCCCTCGAGCCCCTCGCGCACGGCTTTTCCATCCAGGTCGGGCGTCTCGGCGACCAGATCGATGGCGCGCATGATCATGCCAGGCGTGCAGAACCCGCACTGCAGCGCGTGGCACTCCCGGAAGGCGGCCTGCATGGGGTGCAGCGCCTCCGGGGTGCCGATCCCTTCGATGGTGGTCACCGTCGCACCGTCCACCTGGCCAGCCAGCAGCGAGCAGGACTTCACCGCCCGGCCGTTCAGATGCACGGTGCACGCACCGCACTGGGACGTGTCGCAACCGACGTGCGTGCCGGTCAGTTCCAGATGCTCGCGGATGATCTCCACGAGCAGGGTGTTTTCCGGCACGTCGAGCTCATGCGGCTCGCCGTTCACCGTCAATGAGATACGCATTGTTTTCCTCCCGGAATCAGCCCGCGAATATCAACGCCAGAAGCAGCAGCGCAAACACGACCAGCCAGATCTGCCAGCGCCCGCTCTTTTCGTAGACGTCACCTTCGGGTTGCGCCGCACCGGTTGCTTCCGGCGCCACGCCACTCACCTCCTGCCCGAAAGCGGCAAAGAAATCGTCCGCCATCTTGCGCGCGGCCCCGTCGATCAGACGCGATCCTACCTGAGCAAGCTTGCCGCCCACGTTCGCCTTGA
>JASFLG010000407.1:0-4564 GCA_050118205.1 Pseudomonadales bacterium | reverse complement strand
GGGCTCGAGAAGAAGCCGTACCTCGGCATTTCCCGGAGCGATACGGAGATCGACCTGATGCGACGCCTGAAGCGGGCGCTCGACCCGAAAGGCATTCTCAATCCGGGCAAGATCTTCGATCTGGAGAGCGCCGTTTGAACGAGCTCTACTACGCGAGCCTGTCCTCCGTCTGCGCCCGGATCAAGAGCGGCGAGCTCAGTGCCCGGGAGGTCACCGAGGCGCAGCTCGCGCGCATCGAGCAGCACGACCCGGACCTGCACGCGTTCGCGGTGGTGCTCGCTGACCGGGCGCGGGAGCGGGCGGCTGCGCTCGACCGGGCTCGTTCCGAAGGGGAGCCGCTCGGTGCATTGCACGGCGTGCCCATTGCGCTCAAGGACCTCGTCTTCCTGAAAGGGTTGCCCACGGCCAGCGGCACACGGGTGATGGCGGACTTCGTGCCTGCGGAAACGGCGACCGTGGCCGAACGTCTGGAGGCCGCCGGCGCGGTGGTGATCGGAAAGACCCAGCTCACCGAAGGCGCTTACGGCGTGCACCACCCGGAGATCGCAGCACCTCGCAATCCCTGGGACCCGGCGCGCTGGCCGGGTGTTTCCTCTTCCGGCTCCGCGGTCGCGGTGGCGGCGGGGCTCTGCTTCGGAGCCCTCGGCTCGGACACGGGTGGCAGCATCCGCTTCCCGTCGGCGAGCTGCGGTACCGTCGGGCTCAAGCCGACGTACGGCCGGGTCAGCCGGCACGGCGTCTTTCCTCTGGCCGAAAGCCTGGATCACATCGGCCCCATGACGCGCACGGTGGTGGACGCCGCGCGTCTGCTGCAGGTGATGGCCGGTCACGACCCGCGGGATCCGACCAGCCTGACCGCACCGGTGCCGAACTACGGTGCGGAACCCGGCGCGCCGGTGCGCGGGATCCGGGTGGGCATCGACTGGGATTACGTGCGGCGCGGGGTGCAGGCTGAGGTGGTCGCATCGGTCGAGGGTGTGGCCGAGGCGCTCTCCGCGCTCGGCGTGGAGCTCGTCGAGGTGGCCATGCCCGAGTCCTACCGGGACCTCGTTCTGCAATGGGGCATCACCTGCGCGGTGGAGTGCGCACAGGCACATGCGGCCTACTATCCGGCCCGCAAGTCCGAGTACGGCCCTGTGCTCGCGGAGCTGATCGAGCTGGGCCGGTCGCCGCCGTCGGGGGCCTACGAACGGCTGGAACGGCAGCGAAAATCGTTTCGAGGCGAGCTGGATGCGATATTCGGTGGCATCGACGCGATGCTCGCGCCGAACATGCCGTATCTGGCGCCTCTGGTCGACGGGGTGCTGTCCCTGGCCGCCGATCCGGACATTGCCGGCGGTCTCACCTTCACCGCCCCGTTCGACTACTCCGGCCACCCGACGCTGAGTCTGCCGGTGGGCCTGAGCCCCGGCCGCCTGCCCCTTTCGGTGCAGCTGATCGGTCCCCATCTCGGGGAGCCGGTGCTGATTCGTCTCGGCTCGGCCATCGAAGCAGCGGTGGCTGTCGTTATGCGCCCGGTTCCCTGACGCCGACCGTAGCCGTTGCTGGTGCCGGTCCGGTCAGCGGAGCGCCGCGCAGGCCTGGCACCAGAAGTAGCGGTTGAACACGTACAGAATGAGTGTGCCGCTCGCCAGCAGCGTGAGCACGACCTCGACGATGTCCATGGGCGCGTTGTTGAGCAGCGTGAGCATGAGCGTCTGGGATGCGGCGTGGGTGCCGAGGTAGACGGCCGAGCCGGGGAATGGTGCGGGCTCGAAGGCCTTCCACAGTATCAGAGCCATGGAGAAGTGGAGAATGAGGACCACCGGCAGCACCACCATGAGGATGTAGTTGGCGGTGAGGTCGAGGCTCATGGGCATCAGGCGCATCCACACCACGCTGCCGATGTCCAGGAGCGGAGCACTCAAGAGCCCCGCCACCACGAGGATGGGGTAGCGGATCATCTGATGGCCTCCTTTGCGTGCATCGCCCCTACTCGAACGTGAACACGCCCTGGTCGATCACCACGTCACCGTTCTGGTTAGTGGTTCGGAACAGGGCGGTGTTGCCGTCCACCCACATCGAGACGGTGAGCTCGTCACCGGGGATTACCGGCTTGGAGAAGCGGCTCTTCATGCTCTTGAATCGGCTCGGGTCGCCGCCGCAGAGCGTGTTGAGCAACGCCCGACCGGTGAAGCCCCAGGTGCACAGGCCGTGCAGGATCGGTTTCTCGAATCCGCCCATTGCCGCGAACGATGGGTCCGAGTGCAGAGGGTTGCGATCGCCGGACAGGCGATAGGTCAGCGCCTGATCTTCCCGGGTCCTGTAGGTGACCTGATGATCCGGCGCGCGGTCGGGAAACTCGATTTTCTCGGTGGGACCTCGATCGCCGCCCCATCCGCCTTCGCCCCGACAGAACAGGCTCATGCTCGTCCTGAACAGCGGCTTACCTGTGGCCAGATTGGTGGCCGTGGACTCGAACTCGAGTACCGCTGCCGAGCCCTTGTCCCAGATGCCGGTGACCTTGCCGACGCTCTCGATCTCGCCGTCCGGGGGGATCTCGTCGAAGAGCTCGATCGCCTGCTCGCCGTGCACCATCATCGCCGGGTTGAAGGAGCCCACCTTGTCCATGGGCACGCCGCCGCCACCGATGATCACCGCGAAGGTGGGCAGCACCCGCTGTGGGGTGTCCCTGGTGTTCTCCGTGGTGAACTGCAGCTCGTCCGTTCCGGCGCCCACGCCGACCGCGTAGAGCAACGCGTCTTTGGACGTCCAGCTCCGTCGGGCGGGGGTACCAACCGCGCCAACGGCTTCGGGGTTGATCGGCACAGCGTCCTCCTATCGAGATCTCGGGCGGTCAAATGTAGCTCAGTCCGCGACCGGCATGCCAGGGTATGAGACGTGGTAGGTAGGATTTTTCCTGGTTTCGTATACACTTAGCGCCACCCGCGTACGCGACGGAGTCCTCGTGCTGTATCTCTTCCGTTCTGTGCTCATTGCCATGTCGCTGCTGTCTGTGGGGGTGACGCCTGGTGCCATCGCTGCCGCTTATCCCCTGCCCGAGAACGGCGACACCGTCGTCGGGGCAGCGACCACCCTGAAGCTGAAGTACGAAGATACGCTGGCGGCAGTCGCGGAGCGCTATGGAATCGGCTACCGCGAAATCGTCGATGCGAACCCGGGTGTCGATCCCTGGCTGCCCGGTGAGGGCACCGTGATCACGCTGCCCACCCGGTACGTGCTGCCGAGCGCGCCCAGGGACGGCATTGTCATCAACGTCGCCGAGTACCGGTTGTACTTCTATCCGAAGGACGGCAAACGGGTCATCACCTATCCGGTCGGCGTCGGCCGATCCGAGTTCCGCACGCCCGAGATCGTCACCGAAACGGTCGGACGGATCGAGCATCCGAGCTGGACGCCGACGCCGGCGGCACGCCGCGAGCACGCGGAGATGGGTGACATCCTGCCGAACGTCGTGCCGCCCGGCCCGGACAACCCGCTCGGCGAGGTCGCCATTCAGCTGAAACAACCGGGCTACTTCATCCACGGCACGAACAAGCCGTTCGGCGTGGGTCAGAAGGTCAGCCACGGTTGCATCCGACTGCACAACGGCCACATCCGCACGCTCGTGGAGATGGTTCCGAACGGCACGCCGGTGTACATCGTGAACGAGCCGATCAAGGTCGGGGTACGCTACGGCGAGGTGTTCCTCGAGATTCACCGGGATCTGTACGAAGAGCCGGACAGTGCGTCTCTGAAGAAGGTCGTCGCGGAGAAGACCGGAAACCGCGCTGCCAGTCTGGACTGGCAGCGGGTTGTTCAGGCCTTGGATGATCTGAAGGGGATTCCCGTCAGAATCTGAGCCCGTACGCCTCGGGGCGCGCGGGACCAGTCAGCAACCTGCGTTACTTGCGCGAGCAGCAGGTCTCGGAAATACGCTCGGCGCGTTCGTTGGCCTCGTTTGCGGCATCCAGTGCACGATCGGCAGCAGCTTTCGCTGCGCTTGCCTCACGGCTGGCAGCCTGAGCCGCTGCGGCGGCATTGCTGCCTGCGTCAGAAGCGCTGGATACTTGGCTCTCGAGGGCAGATACACGGTTCTGAAGGGCGTCAAAGGCTTCCTGGGAAATACAACCAGAAAGCGCAAACACTGCCGCGAGGGCAAATAGTACGTTTTTCACTTATGGGTCTCTCTTGGTGTCGAACAGGACACGCGAACCCTACCATAGCCGCAGAGAAATTGAAGGCCCCCCACGTGTGCGGAAACGTCCGTTCTGCGAAGAAAGGTTGGGGGGGTTCGCAACCGAAATGAGAAACACTCTACGTTCGCCGGCGCGGCGATGCGCCGGGACTTGCATGCTGGGCTAGAATGGGGCAATGGCGGAAACGTATCGACTGGTATTCCGCGGCGAGGTGCTCGAGGGTCAGCATCGGGCGGTCGTTAAGCGACGCCTGAGCGAGCTGCTCCATCTCGACGACGCGCGCGTGGAGAAGCTGTTCTCGGGGAAGCCCGTGCTGCTCAAGCGCGGCGTCGACCGGGATACGGCCGCCCGTTATCAGGCGCAGTTCAAGCAGGCGGGCGGCAGGC
>JASFLG010000406.1:0-4577 GCA_050118205.1 Pseudomonadales bacterium | reverse complement strand
TACCGCACCGAGGTGCCCCCGTTCTCGTCCAAGGCGCCGGACGCGGCGGTGCCCGAGGGGTTCACGATCGATATCTGTCGAATCGTCGCCCGGGACATCCAGAACCACCTCGGGCTCAAGGACATGAAGATCACCTGGGTGAAGGTGAACGCCGACGATCGGATCGACGCCATTGTCGAAGGCCGGGCGCACCTGGAATGCGGCGCCACTTCCGTCACCCTGTCCCGAATGGAGAAGGTCGACTTCTCGAACCTCTTCTACGTGACCGGCGCGAGCCTCATGGTCCTGAACTCGAGCGACATCCGCACCGTCGACGATCTGGGTAACCGGCGCGTCTCGGTGGTCGGCGGCACCACTACCGAGAAGGTACTGCGCAGGACGCTCAAGGAGCGCGGGATCAACGCCAGGGTAGTGGTCGTGCCGAACCACGCGGACGCGCTTCAGCGCCTGGTCAACAAGAACACCGACGCCCACTGCGCCGATCAGGCGACGCTGTTCGGCATCGGCTTCACCGCCCGGGGCCCCGTCGAGACCACCGAACGTCTGATCATCACCGAGGACATGCTCTCGTTCGAGCAGTACGCGCTGCCGCTCAGGCGCAACGATGCGGATTTCCGTCTGGTGGTGAACCGGTCGCTTTCCGATCTTTATCAGCGGGGTGACGTGGGCCGGTCCTGGGAGAAGCATTTCGGCGTGCACGGCGTGAAGCCGACGCGTACCCTGCTGATGCTGTATCGGCTGAACTCGTTCTCCGAGTAGCAGCCCAACCGAAACCGGACCTAGCGTCCAGTCTGGAGAGACGATCATGAGCGAGGAAATGGGGATCTTCGAGGTCATGTACAACTGCCGCGCGATGCGCCGGCTCGACACGAAGGAAGTGCCCGAAGAGCTGCTGGTGAAGCTCGTCGACGCGGCCAACCAGGCGCCGTCCGGCTCGAACATGCAGAACGCCCGGTGGATCGTCGTGCGCGACCCGGAGGTGAAGCAGCAGCTTGCCGATCTGAACCGGGCAGGGGTGGAATCGTACATCGGGCCCCAGAGCGGACGCGCTGGCAGCCTGCCGCACCAGAGCGCCGAGAAACGCCAGCGTATGCTCGACGCGGTGCTCTGGCAGATGGAGCACCTGCACGAGATTCCGGCACTGATCATCGCCTGCATGGACTTCGGTCAGAAGGTGGATTCGGCCACCGCGGCCCGTGGCGGCGGCTCGATCTGGCCGGGGGTGCAGAACCTGCTGCTCGCCGCCCGGGCGCTTGGGCTGGGCGCGGCGCCGACGACCCTGGCGCTGCTCGACCGGGATGCGGTTGCCAGGGTGCTGAACCTGCCGGACAGCATGGTGGCCTACTGCCTGATTCCGGTGGGGTACCCGCTCGGCCGGTTCGGCCCGGTGACCCGGAAGCCGGTCGAGGAGATCCTGCGTTTCGACCGCTGGTCGTAGCGGAAAAACGAGAACCGGCATGCCGGGAACCTACGGCCTGGCGTTCAACTACGGCCTGAACTGAGTCAGGGCGCGACGACCCGGATACGGTCGCCGCCCGCCGGCAGCTCGAACACCATACGGTCCTCGGTGATCACCGCGTCGTCGGGCAGGTCGCGGCGGAAGATCTTCTTCATCAGGAAGTTCCGCGGCGGTGGCACCAGATGATAGACGGCGAGCATGTGCACGTCGGCCGCCTCGGCCAGGTCTCCCAGCTCCGATGTGGGAGCGTGATACTCCTGGATGTCGTGCAGGATCTTTGCCTGCCGGTCGCGTCCGGCGGCCTTCGCGCCCTTTTCGAGCGCCTGGATGATGGGGATGGAAATTGCATCGTGCAGCAGCAGGTCTGCGCCTCGGGCGGCATCGACGAGCGTGGGCGTGACGACGCTGTCACCGCTGATCACCACCGAGCGTCCACGATAGTCGAAGCGGTATCCCACCGCCGGTGTCACGGGCGCATGATCGACGGTGAACGCGGTGATCCTGAGGTCGTCCTCGTCCAGGATCACGCCGGGCGTGATGACCCGCGCCTGCATCACGTGCAGCGCGGGCGGCAGCAGGTCAGCGCCGTGGTGGGCAACCCGGTAACCCCCATCCAGGGCGTACAGGTCGTTGGTTGCCGAGACGATGCGTTTGACGCCTTCGGGTCCCATCACGACCAGCGGCTGCGGGCGGCCTGCCACCCAGGAGTTCAGGTTGATGTCACCGAGTGCGGAGATGTGATCCGAATGAAAATGGGTGAGCAGGACGGCCTGGAGCTGCTCCAGCGGCTCCGTGGCCAGATTCGCCGCCGAGCCGGCTCCGGCGTCGACCACGAACATGCGATCGCCGGCGCTCACCGCCACACAGGCTTGCGCCCGGTCCGGTGACGGTAGGGGCGAGGATGTGCCGCACATGAAGACCCGCAGACCGTCAATCGGCGTCACCGGGCGGGACATCGCGGAGCTCACCATGAGCCCGAGGAGATAGTCCTGACCGGCCCGGGTCCCGGTGGCGGTGTAATAACCGGCGCCCAGCAGCAGCGCGACGATCAGCACGAACCTGAGCATGGCAGGCTCCCTCGCAACGTTTGGGGAATTCTAGCGCACGCCCGACTTATCGTGCCCGGCGTCGCGGTTTAGACTGAGATGCATGACCGTTCGGATCGGCATCGTTGGCGACCTTCACGCGCACTGGGACGAAGTGGACGTTGGCCAGCTCGGCGCCAGCCACTACGACCTGCTGTTCTTCGTCGGCGATCTGGGAGGCGGCACGCGTGAGAGCACGTTGCGTGTGGCCCGGACCCTGTCCCGGCTCGGCCGGCCGACGCTGGTCCTCCCAGGCAACAACGATACCTGGGATCTGGACGAGCTCGCCGCGGAGCTCACGCATCGGGCAGGACTGCGCGAGCTGGCACGCATCCGCCAGGGCGAGGGCGCTCCGGATGGGCCGCCGATCCGCCTGTGCGGGTTCAGCGCCCATCGGCTGACGTCGGCCGAGGTGGACGTGACGCTCATCGCGGCCAGGCCGCACAGCATGGGAGGCGACGCGCTTTCCTTTCCCGAGCATATGCAGACTTACTACGGGGTCGACAGCCTGGCCTGTGCCCGCGACCGTCTGTGCGCGCTGGTGGATCAGGCCGAGACCCGGGACCTTCTCTTCATGGCGCACAACGGCCCCCTGGGTCTGGGTGATCGGCCCGAGGACATGTGGGGCTGCGATTTCAAGCACGGCGGCGGAGACTGGGGCGACCCGGACCTGGCCGAGACCATCTCCTACGCGCGCGCCAGAGGCTTCCGCGTGCTGGCGGTGGTCGCCGGTCACATGCATCTGAGAACGAAGACCGGTGCGGAGCGTCCGTGGGTCAGGGAACGGGACGGGACGCTATACGTCAACAGCGCCAGGGTGCCGAGAATCTTCGCCGATGGCGGCACCGTTCGACGCCATCACGTGGCTCTGACGCTGGGCAGCGAGGGTGCGAGTGTCGAGGAGTGCTACCTCGACTGAGGATGTTCAGCCAGGTGACGTGAGCAGAGCGTCCATACGGCGCGCGGTGATTCCGAGATAGCCTCGGACCCACTGCATCACCTGCCGTTCCCGCGTCTCGAAATGATCGTCCGCAAGCGCGACCGCGGCGGCCAGCACGAAGGCCACTTCGCGGTCTTCCCGCTCCCCGCCGATCCGTGCGGCCGCCGCCGCCACGCGTCCCTCCGGGTCCACGGCGGAAGCCTCGGATTCGAACCGCGAGACGAGTCCGGCGAGGCGCTCAACCGGCACGGCGCCACCGCCGAGGATGTCAAGCGCGCTGATCAGCGCCTGTTTCTCCTCGGGCTGCACCACCGTGTCTGCGGCGATCACGGCGTACATCAGCTCGGCAAACGGGTCGATACGGCGCAGGATCGCGTCCGTGGTGGATGCCGCTGCGGGATCGGACGCGCCGGGCGAAGAGGTCGCCAGAAGATGATCCCGCAGGCGCAGGATGGTATCGGTACGTATCTTCATGCCGTTCCGGCGATTCTACTCCTGCATGCCGTGGTAGAGCAGACGTATCAGCATGCGTACCCCGTCGTTGTCCTTCAGCTCGTGATAGCGGGGACCGGGGCGGCGGCCGATGTCGCGGATGTCGGCCATCAGCTCGGGATGGAACTGACACGTGAACGAACGGCGGATCGTATGGGTCTCCCAGTCTTTGTAGTAGATGCACGTCGTGCCCACCTCGGTCATCACGTTCTCGTCCACGCGGGTCTGCGACAGGATCTCCACGGCATAGGGCAGGTTCAGCAGCCAGGAGATGGAGCTGACCGCAAGCTCGTGACGCATGGGCACGATGGCGTCGTGCAGGACCTTGAATGCCCAGTTGGCGAAGAGGGTGGCTTCCTCGTTCACCTCGTCGCTGTGAAACATCTCGATCCTGAGCTCCCGCTCGAGTGCGATCAGGGTATCGATGACCCCTTCATGCTCATCGGCGATGAGCGCGTGGGTGTCGTGCAGTGCCGGGGGCACGTGGTCGTCGCCGTGGTGGCGCCGATAGGGCAGAAGTCGGCGGGTGCCGATCTCCAGGGCCTCGTTCCTGGCCACCGCGAAGCGGGTGTCGTGCCAGCCTCTGGCAACAATCTCGCCC
>JASFLG010000405.1:0-4579 GCA_050118205.1 Pseudomonadales bacterium | reverse complement strand
AAGCGGACCGGATCGTGGCCGAGGCGGCCGCGCTCAATGCCGAGCGGGACAAGAACCGCGGACCAGCCACGGAGGCACCGCCGGTGGGCGGTGCGCCGCCCATCGGGCTCGGGGACGAAGCCCTCGAGTCCTTTGGCGCGGGCTCGGTCGGTGGCTACAACAACGCCTATGTGGACCGCGGCGACGACGTGGTGATGGTGGACGGCAAGTTCCGCACCTCGATCATCACCAGCCCCGCGAACGGCCGCTTTCCGGCGCTCACCCCCGCCGCCATGAAGTCGATGGCCGAGCGTCGCAGATACTACCGTCCGAACACGGGCACTGCCTGGTGGGTGGATCTGGAAGGGCCGGGACCATACGACGACCCGGAATCCCTGGGCGCCTCCGAACGTTGTCTGGGCGGATTCGGGTCCACGGGCGGGCCGCCCATGCTGCCGGTGCTCTACAACAACATGAAGCGCATCGTGCAGACGCCGGACTACGTGATGATCCTGATCGAGATGGTGCACGATGCGCGCATCGTCCGCCTGGACAGCGAGCACGCACCGCCCGAAGTGCGCCGCTGGATGGGAGATTCCATCGGCCGGTGGGAAGGGGACACGCTGGTGGTGGACACCACCAACTTCAACGACTCGCCCGGGCTGTTCATGGCCACCCGCGACCTGCACGTGGTGGAGCGATTCTCGCGGGTGAACGATACGGACCTGCTCTATCAGTTCACGGTGGAGGACCCGAACGTGTGGACCGAGCCCTGGAGCGGCGAGTACGTCTGGCCCGGCACGGACGAGCAGCTCTACGAATACGCCTGCCACGAGGGCAACTACGCGATGAAATCCATCCTGAAAGGCGCCCGTTTGCTGGAGGCGGAAGCCGAGACCGGCACGTCAGACAGCGACTGATTCAGTCGCAGGGGCGGCGCGGCGGTGCGGTCCCGGCCATCCCCTGGATAGGCTGTAACGGGCCGTTACACCTCGCACCAGAGTGGTGCGAGAATGCCTGAAAACGTCTCGATCTGTCCGACAGCGGCGACCGCCCGTTGTCCGCTGAATCGAAAGACCCTGCCTTCACTGATAACGACCAACTCCCTAACCTTCTGAAAAACCAGTGGAAATCCGCAGCCTCCCCGGATCCTGTTGCAAACGTCGCTCGATGTGTCAGGAAAGCAGCCTAAAAACTGGAGAGATTCTGGAATTTTCATGCAGAAAAGTGCTGCAAAGTGTTTCCCAGCCGTTACAATCCGCGCCCATGGGCCTCCGGGCCTTCAAACCAATTCAGGATTCACATAAGAATCGAGTAAGGGATCATCAATGAAAACGAAACCACGTTTCACTTCGATGATCATGTCTTTCCTCGTTGTCCTGACCAGTCTCGCTACCGGTCAGGTGTTTGCGCAGGAAGGAATGATCGAGGAAGTCGTCGTGACCGGATCGCGTATTGCGCGAGATGCGGGTACGTATGTCGGTCCGATGACTACGCTGGAAGGAGAACGGCTCACCGAGCAGTCCACTTACAGCCTCAACGACGCGTTGCTGGAGCTGCCGGCGATTGGCGCGCAGGGGACGTCGCGCAACAATTCCAATGGCGGTCGCGGCGCGAGCTTCTCCGGAATCCACCAACTCGCGCCGGAGCGTACCCTGACGCTGTACAACGGAAAGCGCGCGGTGTCGACGATTCGTGACTCGCTGGGTCTCGGCGTCGATCTGCAATCCTTCCCCGTCAATATGATCGACCGGGTCGAGGTCCTTGCCGACGGCGCTTCATCGATCTATGGATCGGACGCCATCGCGGGCGTCATCAACCTGATCCCGAAGAAGGACGTCGACGGGATCGAGCTCAGCGTTGGTGGCGGCGGGCCTGAAGACGGCGGCGGCAAGCACCTTGATCTCGGTGTGCTGTTTGGCCTCACAGGCGACAACGGCTTCTTCACCGCCGGACTCACGTACGTGGATGACGGTGACGTTGATTTCCAGGACCGGAGCTGGTCGAAGATCCCGCTCCTCGGCACGCTCGATGACGACGGACTGGAGCTGAACCTGGTGGGTTCGGGTATTCCTCCCGAGGGTCGTGCCCTGGAGGCAGGCATCATCTTCAAGCCCAATCCGGATACCGGGGAGAGCTTCCAGGCCTATGACACGTTCTGCCTTGGCGGCGGGCCCGGCAGCGATGGCTCCGGCAGCATCGACTGCATCCTGAACCAGGGTCACCGGTTCAACTACAACGATATCCCGACAGGGGTTTCGCTGATCAATGGCAACAAGGCCGTCAACTTCAGCGGTGTTGGCGAGTACAACCTGACTGAAGGGGTTACCGGCTACATGACGGTCAACCTGGCGCACCGCAAGGGCAGGCTGAACTTCACGCCGCTCCCGGTGCAGGGCGCCGCTGGCAGGTTCACCGATCTGATTCAGGTGCCGCTCGACCATCCGCTGCTTCCGGCTGATGCGGCCGCGGTCATCCAGGACGCGAGAAACGAGACCTGCAGTGACCCGGACCTCGATCCTGCCGAGCAGGCAGCCTGTTTCGACAATCCGAACTTCCAGATGAACTGGCGTGGCCTGGATCTGGGTCCTCGCGTCTTCGACTATGACAGCAATACGCTCAGCGCGACCATCGGGCTCCGTGGCGACTTCCTCGTCCTGGACAATTCCTGGGAGTGGGATGCCTGGATGACGGCTGGACGATCTGAGCTCTACCAAGTAACGCGTGGACAGCTCAACGTCGCAAAGCTGCAGACCGCGGTGGATCCTGCGCGGTGTGCCCTGGATGATTCCTGTCCCAAGGACTCGAACGGAGATCCGACGCTGAACATATTCGGGCGCAGCCCGAAATCGGCCGAGGAAATCGCCTACACGACGTTCGACGATCAGGAGCGCACCAATTACGACATGCTGCACTTCGCCGCAACGGTGGCTGGCGAACTCGGTGAGCTTCCGGCAGGTGCCATCGGGCTGGCAGCGGGTATCGAGTGGCGCGAAGAGAAGGGCGGCGTGAACACGTCGGGTGTCGTACAGGCCGGTGACAGTGGCGGCAACTTTGCTGAGCCTACCAGCGGTAAGTACCACGTCTTCGAGCTCTACTCCGAGGCTTCGATCCCGCTTCTTTCCGGAGCGCCGCTTGCGGAAGAGCTCACCCTGGATCTTGCCGGTCGCTATTCCGACTACAATACGTTCGGCAGCAAGTTCACCTACAAGATCAACACGAGCTGGGCGCCGGTCGATCAGTTCCGCTTTCGCGGTACCTATGCCACCGGTTTCCGGGCGCCGAACGTTCTCGAACTCTTCGGCGGTACGGCCGATACCTTCCTTTCCGTGACGGATCCCTGTAGCGCGCCGATCGACGATTCCAACGTCCAGGCGAACTGTACGGCTGCCGGTGTGCCGGCAGGCTTTGTGCAGCCAGCGGCGCAGCTCAAGATCTCTGCGGGAGGCAATGAGGAGCTGAACGCTGAGACTTCGAAGAGCTACTCCGTTGGTGGCGTCTGGGAGCCCGAGTTCGCGCCTCTGCGGGTCTCTGCCGACTGGTATTGGGTCGAGATCAAGGATGCGATCGGTACGCCTGACCCGGTCAACGTGATCAATGCCTGCTACAACAGCCCGGGTGGTTCGCTGTCCTCGCCCGATTGCGACCGCATCGGCCGCGGGGCTGCGGGCGATGTCGTCCGGTTCGATCTGCTGAACGAAAACCTTGACGTGATCAATACCAGCGGTGTCGATGTCAACACGACGCTCACCTTGCAGATGGGCGCCGGACAGCTCGAGCTGGACTGGCTGCTCAACTGGCTCAACGAGTACAAGGAGACGAGCGATACCGGTGTCGTCAGCGATCGGACCGACAAGGTTGCCGGCCTGGTATCGGATTGGGCTGCCTATCCGGAGTGGCGATCCAACCTCAGCGCAACGTATGCGTTTGGGGATTGGAGCGCTGGGATTCAGTGGCGTTATCTGGACAAGATGGACGTGTTCGACGTCATCGAGTTCGACAACGTGCACACCACGGCAAAGGCACGCAACTACTTCGATCTGTTCGGCACGTACACGCTGGATCAGTGGTCGTTCCACGCCGGTGTCCAGAACGTCGGCAACGCAAAGCCGCCTTACGTGCCCGATGTTTCGGCCAACACGTCTGGCATCTACGACTTTCTGGGTAGGTACTACTATGCGCGGGTCAAGTTCCAGCTGATGTAGCGACACCCCAAGACGTCGACAGCAAAGCGCCGCGCGGAGTATCCGCGCGGCGTTTTCTTTTGCATCCGAAAGGGGACAGGGCGCGTTCGCGGGCTGCTGCCGCCTCAGCGCCCTCCATGCCACGCTGCTGACCTCGGCGCCGGCACGAGGCCGGGGAAGGGCGGCATCCGGTCCCCCGGGGCCGCACACTGGGCGAACGCGCCCTGTGCGCCTGGTCGCAGGCGGACCGCGAACACCTCAGCAGAATTGCTGGATTCCCCGGCATCTACATGATACTTAAGGTTTTCCGATTTCATCGATGTCTATAATGGCGTCGCAACCCCTTTCGTCAGGTACACCTTAAAGGGACGCATGGATACCTGGGCACGCACGTTGACCGTGGCGATTGCATCGCT
>JASFLG010000404.1:0-4581 GCA_050118205.1 Pseudomonadales bacterium | reverse complement strand
ATCCCATCGTCGCCGTACTGGTTGCCGAGAAACGCCTTGTAGGCCAGAGGCTGGTCGGCGAAGTCCCACGTGTGGGAGTGCTTTCCGTTCAGATAACCGACGTCCGAATAGAAGCGGCCGAAGCGGGTCGAGAATCCCAACGGCAGCCCCAGGGTCTCGACCCACGCCTCCTCGATCTCGACGGCGATCTCGCCGTCCTCCGGGACCAGCGCGGTGGTCAGCCAGGCGGTGAACAGGTTGTCGACGTTGGCGTTGGCATCGATCTCGGTCTCACCCAGGGCCAGGCCCTTGGGAATCGGGCCTGCCTCCCCACCGGCCGGATAACCCGGAATCGCGTTCTCCTCGCCGTGGCCGCTGTAGTCCCAGGCCTGTCCCTGAAAGATCACGCCGATGGCAGGATTGAAGGCCGCATTGCCTCGGGAAGGGACGACGGGCGCTGCAGCGACCGCCACTGACGGGGTGGGCGTCACGGCAGGGACCGCGGTCGTTCCTGCGGCGGCGGTCTCCTCCAAGGAGGACGTATCCTCAATGGAGGCAAGGCGCGCCTCGAGCTCGGCAATTCGCGAGTCGTAGTCACGCTTGACGGCGGCAAGCTCCTGGCGCAGGGAAGCGATCTCCGCGTCCTCGGTGGTTGGGCTGTCGGCCGGGGTGGTGGCGGCCGTGGCCCCCTGACAGACGATCAGCAGCGCAAGCAGCGCCATCGGGGGGCGACAAACGCCCATGGATGCGGGCCGCACTAATGCGGCTAGCTTTCTGACATGCATGGAGAACCTCCGTATATGGCTAATGCGGGCCGGGGACAAAACCACCGGCCGGCGTTTTGCGTTCTACGAGAGGTGCTCGGGTGGGGCGCGGGACTGGAATGGCGCGCGCGGCCGGTGGGCGCAGGCGCTCAGGATGCTGTGCGGTGCGCACACGACGTCCGCGTGCACCGGCCGGACGAACACGATGCCCGACGCTTCGCCCGCGATCTGCGGAAGATGCGCCTGACAGACGCTGCAGGTCGAAGCCTGCGCGTCCAGATGCTGGGCGTCGTGCTCGGCCAGGATGCCCTGGCTCGCGACCACCAGCAGAAACAGCAGCGTACGCCGCCACGCCATCGCGTTCATAGTGCGCGCAAGATAGACCATTCCGCAGCCGCAGAACAGTCGCCGCGCGCCCCGCGCGGAACCCATGGGTCCCTGCCGGGCGAGTCTTGCGGTACCCTAGTGCCCAGCCGTCGACCAAGAAACGGCAGCGGGCTCCCGCATTTCATTTGAAACCCGAGAAAACAGAGTCCCAGGGTTGAAAGACCGCACCGCCGCGCAGACGCAGCCTCCCGAGCACACGCCGATGATGCAGCAGTACCTGCGCATCAAGCGTGAGCACCCGGACGAGCTCCTGTTCTACCGGATGGGCGACTTCTACGAGCTCTTCTATGCCGACGCGGAGCGCGCCGCCGAGCTTCTGGACATCACCCTCACCACCCGGGGCCAGTCCGCCGGCCAGCCCATTCCCATGTGCGGCGTGCCCTACCACTCGGCGGACGGCTATCTGGCAAGGCTGGTCTCACTCGGGGTGACCGTTGCCATCTGCGAGCAGATCGGCGATCCGGCGACCAGCAAAGGCCCGGTGGAGCGTCGGGTGGTGCGGATCGTCACCCCGGGCACCCTCACCGACGACGCCCTCACGGACGGCGCTGCGGAGAGCCTGCTCATGGGCATCGAAACGGTGGCCGACGGTTTCGCGCTCGCCTGGCTGAATCTGTCTTCCGGCGCCCTGCAGGCCCTCTTCGTGCCGGACCAGGCAAGCCTGGAAGCGGAGCTCGCGCGCATTCAGCCGAGCGAGGTCGTCTACCGGGATCCGGTGCCCGGTATCGAGGCGCCCGGTCGCCGACTCGATCCCCTGGCCTTCGACCGGACCCTCGGCTTGAAGCTGCTTACCCGTCACTTCGGCACGCGCGATCTGACCGCCTTCGGTCTGGACGACGACGCGGCGCTGATCGGCGTCGCCGCGGCCGTGCTCGAGTATGCAAGGCAGACCCAGTGCCAGGACCTGGGCTACGTCGACCGGCTGACCGTCCTGCAACCGGACACGGTGGTCACCCTGGACGCTCACTCGCGCAGGAACCTCGAGATCGATCGGCGCCTGGACGGAAGTGAAGACGGTACGCTCTTCGCGCTGTTCAACACCACCGTCACGGCCATGGGTGCGCGCGCCCTGCGTCGCTGGCTGAACGCCCCGAGCCGGGACCGGGCCATGGTGATCGAGCGCCAGGGCGGGGTCGCGGCGCTGATCGGTTCCGATCTCGACGCGTTACGCGCGGCGCTGAAGAGCGTCGGCGACATGGAGCGGGTCGTGTCCAGGATCGCACTCGGCAGCGCGACGCCTCGCGACCTCGGCCGACTGCGCACGGCGCTGGACGCCCTGCCGGAAATTCGCGAAGGACTCCCGACGGACGATCCGGCGTGCCGGCGCATCAAAGACGCCCTGCCCGACCTCGCCGACATCCGCGATCTCCTGACCCGGGCGCTGGTGGATTCGCCGCCGGCGACCATTCGGGACGGCGGCGCGATCCGCAGCGGCTTCCACGACGAGCTCGACGAGCTCGTCGGCCTCAACGAGAACTCCGCGGACTGGCTCGCCGACCTCGAAGCCACGGAACGGAGCCGGACGGGAATCGCCAACCTGAAAGTCGGCTACAACCGGGTCCACGGCTACTACATCGAAACCAGCCGCAAACAGGACGGTGCCATCCCGCCCGAGTACGTGCGCCGGCAGACGCTGAAGAACGCCGAGCGTTACATCACCCCGGAGCTCAAGGCCTTTGAGGACAAGGCGCTCACCGCACGGGCGAAGGCGCTCGCACTCGAAAAGCAGCTCTTCGAGACGCTGCTCGGCACGCTGTCCGGATCGTTGCCCGCACTGCGCACCGCCGCCGCTGCGGCCAGCGAGCTCGACGTGCTGGCGACCTTTGCCGAACGGGCCATGACTCTGTCGCTCACCGCCCCCGTGCTCGGCGGCGAACCCGGCATGGAAATCCAGGGCGGCTGGCACCCCGTCGTCAAAGCCCTCTCGGATGCGCCGTTCGTGCCGAACGATCTGACCCTCACCGATGACTGCCGGATGCTCGTCATCACCGGACCGAACATGGGGGGCAAGTCCACCTACATGCGTCAGGCCGCGCTGATCGCGCTGCTCGCGCACACCGGCAGCTTCGTGCCCGCCGCCGAGGCGCGTATCGGGCCGATCGACCGCATCTTCACGCGCATCGGGGCGAGCGACGACCTGACCGGCGGCCGTTCCACCTTCATGGTCGAGATGACCGAGACGGCAAACATCCTGCACAACGCCACCCCATCGAGCCTCGTGCTGCTGGACGAGATCGGTCGCGGCACCAGCACCTACGACGGTCTCGCACTGGCCTGGGCCACCGCCGAGCATCTCGCCCGGCACCTCCGCGCCTTCACTCTGTTCGCCACGCACTACTTCGAGCTGACGGCCCTGGCTGCCGAGCTGCCGGCCGCGGCGAACGTGCACCTGGCAGCCACCGAGCACCAGGGTGAGATCGTCTTTCTGCACAGCGTGCTCCCCGGGCCGGCAAGCCAGAGCTACGGCATTCAGGTGGCCCGGCTCGCGGGCGTTCCGGACCCGGTGCTCCGTCGGGCCCGGGAGCGGCTCCAGGCCCTGGAGCAGGCGCAGGCCGGCCGCGACCCGCAGCAGGGAGACCTGTTCGCCCGCGAGCCGGACCCCGATGCGCAGGCGGCGGCCGCGCTGGTCGAGGCTCTGCGCGAGGCGGACCCCGACGCGCTGACCCCCCGGGAGGCTCTGGATCTGCTCTACCGGCTCACCTCGGTGCTGCCATCAGGCGAGGCGTAGACCGGCGCCGCCGGACGATTCGACAGCGACCTCATAACCGTTAGAATAGCCCGCTTTTCCGACCCACGCGGCAAGGGGCCGCAGACAGGAGCCGAGAACTGACATGACCTTCGTCGTTGGCGAAAACTGCATCAAGTGCAAGCACACGGACTGTGTGGAAGTCTGCCCGGTAGACTGCTTCTACGAGGGTCCCAACATGCTCGTCATCCATCCCGACGAGTGCATCGACTGTGCCCTGTGCGAGCCCGAGTGTCCGGTGGACGCGATTTTCTCCGAGGACGAGCTGCCCGACGGTGAGGAAGACTTTCTGGAGCTGAATGCAGAGCTCGCGGAAATCTGGCCGAACATCACCGAGAAGAAGGACCCGCTGCCCGACGCCGAGGCGTGGGACGGCAAACCCGACAAGCGTGAGCTGCTCGAGCGCTAGAGAATCTCTGATCAGGAGGTTCCTCAGTGTCCGGTCGGAACACTCGCGCTACTTCTCGAGCCTCGTGAGCAGCCAGATGACCAGCGCGCCGAGGAGCAGCGCGATCAGCGCCAGCGAGGCGTAGGCGGGCTCACCGGTGAGCGTCTCGTAACCCGACGGCCCGGTCAGCCTGCCGTCCACCTGCCACGGCCAGAGCTTCACGCTCGCCCCCACCATGAAACCCGTCAGCAGCGACAGCAACGGTGCCCGCCATCGGTCCAGGGCGTAGGACAGCATTCGCGCGAACAGGAGAAGCC
>JASFLG010000403.1:0-4582 GCA_050118205.1 Pseudomonadales bacterium | reverse complement strand
CGTTCCTTCATGCGGGCGAGCCGCTCACCGTTCATCATCCCGGCGGTGGCGCGGGTGGCCGGCACATGCAGGGTGACCACGTCGGCCATGGCCAGGAGCTCGTCCAGATCGTCGATCTGCCGGGCGTTGCCGAGATTGAGCTTGCGCACCACGTCATAGAAAACCACCTGCATGCCGAGCCCCTCGGCGAGCACGCCGAGCTGCGATCCGATGTTGCCGTATCCGATCACCCCGAGCGTCTTGCCACGCACCTCATAGGAGCCGGATGCGGACTTCTGCCAGATCCCGTCGTGCATGAGGGCCGTCTTCCTCGGCACGCCGCGCAGCAACAGAATGGCTTCCGCGAGCACCAGCTCGGCGACGCTTCGGGTGTTCGAGTACGGTGCGTTGAACACTGGCACCCCCCGGGCCATGGTGGCGGTGAGATCGACCTGATTGGTGCCGATGCAGAAGCATCCCACCGCCATCAGACGGTTGGCGCTCGCCAGCACCTCGGCGGTCAGCTGGGTGCGCGAGCGGATGCCGAGCATGTGCACGTCCTCGAGGGCCCGGGCCAGATCGTCGCCCTGCAGGGCGTGGTCTAGACGCGTCACGTTGTCGTAACCGTCCGCGGCCAGCACCGCCATCGCGCAGGGGTGAACGCCCTCGAGGAGGAGAATCTTGATGCGGTTCTTGTCGAAGGAAGTGCTGGTCACGCTGCCCCGGCCCCTCTTGAAAGGGCGGATATACTAGCCATTCGTCCGTGGGATCAAAACGAAATGCCCCAAGCTCTCGATGAATTGTTTTCAGCCGGAAAGCTCAAGCGCGATCCGGACACGCTCGCCGAGTGGGGTCGCGACTGGACGCGCAGCTTCACCGTGGCGCCGAGTGCCGTGGTCTTCGTGGAGACCGCGGAAGAGGTGGTGGATCTGGTGCGGCTGGCCAACGAGGCGGGATTCGCCCTGGTGCCGTCGGGCGGCCGGACGGGTCTTTCCGGCGGCGCGGTGGCCGGCAACGGCGAGGTGGTGGTGTCGTTCGATCGCATGAACCGGATCCTCGATTTCGATCGGGCCGACCGGCTGGTCCGCTGCCAGGCCGGGGTGATCACCCAGAACCTTCAGGCATTCGCAAGCGATCAGGGGCTCTGTTACCCCGTGGACTTCGCATCCTCCGGGTCCTCTCAGATCGGCGGCAACATCGCCACCAACGCCGGCGGGATCAAGGTGATCCGATACGGCCTCACCCGGGACTGGGTGGCCGGGCTCAAGGTGATCACCGGTGCGGGTGACGTGCTCGACTGCAACCGGGGCCTGGTGAAGAACGCCACCGGCTATGATCTGCGGCATCTCTTCATCGGTTCGGAAGGCACCCTGGGATTCGTCGTGGAGGCCCAGATGCGTCTGGCGCGGGCGCCGGCGCCGCAGCAGGTCATGGTTCTGGGGGTGCCGGTGTTCGGGGACATCCTCAAGGTGCTGGCCCTGTTCCAGGATCGGCTGACGCTTTCCGCCTTCGAGTTCTTCTCGGAGCTTGCACTGACCAAAGTGCTCGAGCATCGCACGCTCGCCCGACCGCTCGCGGAACCGGTCCGGTTCTACGCGCTCCTGGAGTTCGACGAGCAGGAAGCGGACGCTGCCATGGGCGCGTTCGAAGCGGCCGTGAGTGAAGGGTGGGTCACCGACGGCGTGCTGAGCCAGTCCGAGAGGCAGGCCGCGGACCTCTGGCAGCTCCGGGAAGGCATCTCGGAGAGCATCGCCCCGTACACGCCGTACAAGAACGATCTCAGCGTGCGCATCTCTGTCATGCCGGAGTTCATCGAAGAGGTAGACCGGCTGGTTGCTGAGAGCTATCCCGATTTCGAGGTCTGCTGGTACGGCCACATTGGCGACGGCAACCTGCACCTCAACATACTGAAGCCCGAGAGCCTTTCGGTCGACGCGTTCTATGAGCGCTGCCACGCCATCAGCCCGAGAATCTTCGAGAGCGTGCGCGAGCGCAACGGCTCCATCTCCGCCGAGCACGGGGTCGGGCTCCTGAAGCGGGACTTTCTTTCCTTCACCCGCAGCGACGCGGATCTGGCCATCATGGCGCGGCTGAAAAGCGTGTTCGACCCGAACCGGGTGATGAATCCGGGCAAGCTGCTGCCCGGCTGAATGGGCTACAGGCGGCGCACGCCGTCCGCGCCGGCGACCAGCACCACGTGGGCCGCCTGGGCCGCGAAGATGCCGTTGGTGACCACGCCGACCATGTTGTTGATCCTGGCTTCCAGCGCCGCCGGGTCGGTGATCACCAGGCCGTGCACGTCGAGAATGATGTTGCCGTTGTCCGTGGTGAACCCCTGACGCCACTCCGGCGAGCCCCCCAGGCCCACCAGTGCCCGGGATACCAGACCGCGGGCCATGGGGATGACCTCCACGGGCAGCGGGAAGCGGCCGAGGAGGTCCACGACCTTCGACTCGTCGACGATGCAGACGAACTCGTCCGCGGAGGCGGCGACGATTTTTTCCCGGGTGAGCGCGCCGCCGCCGCCCTTGATCAGTTGCCGGTTACCGTTCACCTCGTCGGCGCCGTCCACGTAGACCTCGAGCCGATCCACGGCGTTCAGATCGAGCACGCTGATGCCGTGGCCCTTCAGCCGTTCGGTGCTCGCCTCGGAGCTCGACACGCACGCATCGAACTTGTGCTTCACCCCGGCGAGCACATCGATGAAGCAGTCGGTGGTGGAGCCGGTACCGACCCCCACGATCGTCTTCGGCGTGAGGCGAGGCTCGATGTAGTCGAGCGCCGCCGCTGCGGCCCTGCGTTTTTGTTCGGCTTGGTCCATACTCCGCGGCAGGCTAACCCATCGAACCAACGTGGAAAAGTACGTCAAGAAGATCCTCTCCTCACGCGTCTACGACGTGGCCGTGGAGACCCCCCTCATCCGTGCCCGGCTGCTGTCCCGTCGCCTCGACAACGAGGTAATGCTCAAGCGCGAGGATCTGCAACCGGTGTTCTCTTTCAAGATACGCGGCGCGTATAACAAGATTGCGCAAATGTCCGAAGCCGAGCGGGCGGTCGGGGTGATCACCGCTTCAGCCGGCAACCACGCGCAGGGTGTGGCGCTTGCGGCGCAGAAGCTCGGTATCCGGGCGCTGATCGTGATGGGCAGGAACACGCCGGAGATCAAGATAAACGCGGTCCGGGACCTGGGCGCCAAAGTGGTGCTGCACGGCGATAACTACGACGAGGCGGCAGCCCATGCCGGGACGCTGGTCGAGGAAGCCGGCTACGTCTACGTGCACCCGTTCGATGACCCGGACGTGATTGCCGGGCAGGGTACGGTGGGGATGGAGATCATGAACCAGCACCCCGGCAGACCGGACGTCATCTTCGTGCCGGTCGGCGGCGGCGGTCTTGCCGCCGGGATCGCCGCCTACGTGAAGTACCTGGCCCCGTCGACCCGCGTGATCGGCGTCGAGGCGGAGGGCTCGGCCTGCATGACGGCGGCGCTGGCGGCGAAGCGCCGGGTACGGCTGTCTTTCGAGACCCTGGATCTCTTTGCCGACGGGACGTCCGTGGCGCAGGTGGGCAAGGAGCCGTTCCGCATCGCGCGACGCTGCCTCGACGGGACCGTGACCGTGAACACGGACGAGATCTGCGCGGCGGTGAAGGACCTCTTCGACGACACCCGGTCCATCGCCGAGCCTTCCGGCGCTCTGGCCGTGGCGGGCATGAAGAAGTACTGCGCCCGGGAGAAGCTCCGCGAGCGCAAGCTCGTCGCCGTGGTGAGCGGTGCCAACGTCAACTTCGACCGCCTGCGCCACATCTCCGAGCGGGCCGAGGTCGGCGAGCAGCGGGAAGCGGTGCTCGGTGTGACCATTCCGGAGCGCAAGGGCAGCTTCAGGAAGTTCTGCCAGGCGCTGGGCCGGCGACCGGTGAGCGAGTTCAACTACCGCTACGCGAGCGAGACCGAAGCGCACGTGTACGTGGGCCTGCAGGTCGGCAGTCCGGAAGACCGGCACGCCCTCATCGAGTCCCTCGGGGATGCCGGTTACCCGGTCACGGACATGACGGACAACGAGGTGGCCAAGCTGCACGTCCGGCACATGGTCGGCGGACATACGTTCGGCGCCAAGCAGGAGCTGCTGTACCGGTTCGAGTTTCCCGAACGGCCCGGGGCGCTGATGCGCTTTCTGTCCGTGCTCGGTACCGGCTGGAACATCACCATGTTTCACTACCGCAATCATGGCGCCGCCTGGGGGCGGGTGCTGGTGGGGTTCGAGGCCCCCGGGCCGCGGGTGGATGAGAAGCGCGCACGGCTGGCCGCCTACCTGAAGCGGATCGGTTACCGGTACTGGGAGGAGACGGGCAACCCGGCCTACGAGCTTTTTCTGCGCTGAGGGCTGCTCTCCTGATGCGCTGAGGGCTCCTGATGCGCTGAGGGCTCCTGATGCGCTGAGGGCTCCTCTCCTGATGCGCTGAGGGCTCCTCTCCTGATGCGCTGAGGGCTCCTCTCCTGATGCGCTGAGGGCTCCTGCCGCGCTGACCCTACTCCTTCGCCGCCAGGGGTTCTGCGGCTGCGTCGAGCTCGGTGGGCATGACGTAGCGCTCGAACTCTTCGTCG
>JASFLG010000402.1:0-4593 GCA_050118205.1 Pseudomonadales bacterium | reverse complement strand
GACAGCGGCCGTCCCGGCGATGCCTGAATCACGTGCACCCAGTCCGACCAGGTATCGATGGCGGTACCGTCGACGGCGGTGATGAGGTCCCACTGCTCGAGCCCATAGCGCTCACCGGCGCCCCCGGCCAGCACCTCTCCGACCAGCGCCGGGGCGGCGCCGGTGAAGCCAAGGGAACCGAGCAGATCAGGGTCCTTTTCGCCCTGGTGCCAATTGGAAATGGGAATCTCGTAGCGGTGCGTCTCGGCGCCGGGCCGCCGGGCGTCGATGACGATGGTGCCCGATTCGCCCATCCGCTCGGCCAGCGCCAGATTGACCTGCTGCCAGTTGTGCGTGCGCTCGCCATCCACCCGGATGATCTCCGCGTAGCGCGTGAGGCCCGCCTGACCGAGCGCCGAGTCCGGATCCACGTCGCCCAGCATGGGCGCGTTGGCGGGCACGCCGACGACGAAGAGGAACCAGTAGATGATCGCGGCCAGCACGAAGTTTGCCGCCGGGCCCGCCACGGATATGGCCAGCCGCCAGGCCACCGGCAGCTCCGAGTAATCCTTGTCACCCGCCTTCAGGGGCGTTGCCGGGGCCACCTCGCCGGGCTCCTGCTCACCCAGCATCCGCACGTAGCCACCGAGCGGGATTGCGGCGATCGCCCATTCGGTGCCCCGGCTGTCCACCCGCGACCAGATCGGCTTGCCGAAACCCACGGAAAACCGCAGCACACGCACGCCCGAGAGCCGGGCGACGACGAAGTGCCCGAGCTCGTGAAACGTGATCAGCACGCCGAGCATGACGATCAGCGCCAATGGGTACTGCAGAAATTCCATAGTCTCTTCCGTTGACCCTGCGATCCGGGACCCCCGCGTGATACGCCAGTTGGCGCGGGGGTTCCATTACCATTATTTAATCATTATCACACGCGCCCGCGGGTCGGCCCGGGAGCGCCGGCCGGCCCGGCACGCTCGAACGTGCCGCCCGGACCAGACCGGAGCGGAATGATAGCGGATTCAGCCCTCCGCGACCCCCCACGGCCATCCGTCAGTTCGACAGATTGGCGTAGATCAGGATCAGGGCGAAGTAAGGCAGCACAGCGACCGCCGAGTCCAGCCGGTCCAGCGCGCCACCGTGCCCGGGCAGGAGGGTACCGGAATCCTTCACACCCCGTTCCCGCTTCAGCACGCTTTCGAACAGATCGCCGACCACGGATACCACCACGAGCAGCACCATGATGAAGATCCAGCCGCCGTTGAAGCGCCCCATGAGGACCAGAATGCCGCCACAGAGGATGCTGGAGGTAACCATGCCGCCCCAGAATCCCTCCCAGGTCTTCCCCGGACTGACCGCAGGCGCGAGCTTGCGGCGACCCAGCGCCCGCCCGGTGAAGTAGGCGCCGATGTCCGCGAACGCCACGAGCAGCATCATCCAGAGAATCCAGTTCGAGCCGCCCGGGGACTCGCGGATCACCTGCAACGCGATCCAGGCCGACCAGGAGATCAGGATACCGAGCACGGCGGTGACCCAGGGCCGGAAATACGGACCGCTCCGGGGATAGGTCAACACGCCTGCCAGTGCCACGATCCAGACGGCCGCCCCGGCGAGCAGTGCTGGCCGGGTCAGCGGCTCATAGAGCGCGGTCAGCGCCACCAGAGCGCTGTAGATGCCGACGTAGAGCCAGCGCCATGCCGGGCGCTCCATGCCGGCGAGCCCTGCGAACTCGTAGGCTCCGGCACCGCCCACCAGCCAGAAAAAGACCGCGTACGCCGGCAGCGGGAGCAGATAGATGGCGCCGAGCATGATGAAGGCGAGTGCAAACCCCGTGATGATCCGGGATTTGAGCACGGACGTTCAGCTGCGCCGGCCGAAGCGGCGCTGGCGTTCCATGAACAGTGAGAATGCAGCGTCCAGGCTCGCGGAATCGAAATCGGGCCAGAACGCATCGGTGAAGTACAGTTCCGCGTACGCGAGATCCCACAGCAGGAAGTTGCTGATCCGGTGATCCCCCCCGGTGCGGATGCACAGATCCGGCGCCGGCAGGTCGTGCAGCGAGAGGTAGCTGGCAAACGTATCCTCGTCCACCGTCTCCGGATCGACGAGCCCGGCCTGAACGTCGCGTGCCAGTGCCCGAGCGGCCGTCACGATGTCCCAGCGGCCGCCGTAGTTGGCCGCGATATTCAGGTGCATTCGGCCATTGTGAGCCGTCCGCGCCTCCGCCTCGTCCATGAGCCGATTCAGGTCCGGATCGAACCGGCTGCGGTCGCCGATGATCCGCAGGCGAACCTCGCGCTCGTTGAGCTCCTCCACGTCGTTTCTGAGCACGTTGCGCATGAGGTCCATCAGCAGGCTCACCTCGCGGCGCGGCCGGCCCCAGTTCTCGGTGCTGAACGCAAACAGGGTGAGACAGCTCACACCCCGGTCGGCGCAGGCTTCCGCCACCGGGCGGACGCGTCGCGCTCCGGCCCGGTGACCTGCCGCGCCCGGCAGGCGTTTCGCCTTGGCCCAGCGGTAGTTACCGTCCATGATGATGGCCAGGTGACGCGGCGCGTCCGGGGTCGGATGGTCTTCGCCTGCGGCCTCTTCCGGACCCGGGGGCCGTTCGTGGGAAGTGGCGTGCCGTGAGACGCTGACGATGGGCTCGGACATCCAGACGCTCCTCGCCTCAGACTTCCATCAGGTCCGCTTCTTTGGCCGCCAGCGCCTTGTCGACCTCTGCGATCCAGCGGTCAGTGAGCTTCTGCACCGCTTCCTCGCCGCGATGACCGTCGTCCTCGGCCACCTCCTTCTCCCTGACCAGCTCGCGGATGTCGTGGATGGCGTCGCGTCGGATGTTGCGGATCGCGATTCGTGCCTGTTCCGCTTCATGACTGGCCTGTTTGGTGAGATCCCGCCGGTTCTCCTCCGTCAGCGCCGGCAGCGGCACGCGGATGAGCTCGCTGGTCGAGGACGGGTTGATGCCCAGATCGCTCTTCAGCACCGCCCGCTCGATCTCCGGGACCATGTTCTTCTCCCAGGGGGAGATGACCAGGGTCCGCGCGTCCTCGACGGTGATGGACGCCACCTGGTTCAGAGGCGTCGAGTTGCCGTAGTAATCCACCTCGATACCGATCAGCAGCCCGGGATTCGCCCGACCGGTACGGATGCGCGCAAAGTTCGAGGCGAGCACCTCGAGGGACTTGCCCATGCGCTCGTCGGCATCCTGTCTGATTTCTTCGATCATGTCTTAATGAGTGCCTGTCCTGCGGCTCATCTCGTACCGGATACCGGAGATGAAGGAAGGTGAATGGTGGTACGTCTCATCCTGTCAACGCGCCACGATTCGGGTGCCAACCTTGTCACCGTTGATGATCGCGGTCAATGCACCCTTTGTATGCATGTCGAAGACCACGACGGGCATATCATGATCCCGACAGAGGCAGATGGCTGTGAGGTCCATCACACCCAGCCTCGCTGCCAGCGTTTCATCGAAGGTGAGCTCGTCGTAGCGTGTGGCGCTCGGATCGGAGAGCGGATCGGCGCTGTACACCCCGTCCACCTTGGTCGCCTTGAGCACCGCGTCCGCTTCTACCTCGATGGCCCGCAGGCAAGCGGCCGTGTCGGTGGTGAAGAAAGGATTGCCGGTGCCGGCCACGAAGATGACCACCTGGCCGGACTCCAGCGCAGCCACCGCCTCATCGCGCGAGAACCCCGCCGCCACCCCGGGCACGGGCAACGCCGAGAACAGCGCCACGTCGAGGCCGCGCCGTCGCAGCAGATCGCGAAAGGCCAGGCCATTCATGATGGTGGCCAGCATGCCCATGTGATCACCGGTGACCCGATCCATGCCGGCGGCCTGCAGGGCCGCGCCGCGGAACAGGTTGCCACCACCGAGCACCACCGCCAGCTCGCCGCCAGCGGCAATCAGCGCGGCGATCTCGGCGGCGAGACCATCGAGAATCTCCGGATCAATGCCGAAACCGCCGCCGTCCGCTGGCGCGGCCAGCGCTTCGCCGGACAGCTTCAGCAGTACCCGCCGCAACGGGTTCAGCCCGTGCCCTTGACCTGAGCGGCGACCTCCGCGGCGAAGTCCTGGGCCTCGACCTCGATGCCCTCACCCACCTCGAAGCGGACGAATCGCCGGCACGCATTGCCCTTGTCCTTCAGCAGCTGACCGACCTTGACGTTCGAATCCTTGACGAACGGCTGATCGACCAGGCTCACCTCCGCGAGGTACTTACGCACCCGGCCTTCCACCATCTTCTCGACAATGTCCGCGGGTTTGCCGCTGTCCGTTGCCTGGCTGGTGTAGATTTCCCGCTCTTTGGCGACCACCTCCGCCGGGACGTCGGCAGAGGTCACCACCATGGGGTTGATGGCGGTGATGTGCATGGCAAGGTCCCGGCCGAGCACGTCGTCGGCCTTGTCGAGCTCCACCAGCACCGCCTTCCTGTTGTCTCCATGAAGGTAGCTGGTGATGTAGCCGTCGGCCGTCTCGAAAGTGGCTGCGCGGCGTACGCTGATGTTCTCTCCGATCTCCTGAACGAGTGCTTCGCGCTTCGCTTCGAGCCCGCCCGTCATGACCGCGGCCACGTCGTCCGTGCCCGCTTCAAAGAGCGCGTTCGCCAC
>JASFLG010000401.1:0-4594 GCA_050118205.1 Pseudomonadales bacterium | reverse complement strand
GATCACCTCGCACTCCCAGCGCTGCACGCCGATGGCGTCCTCGGGGATCTCGATCCTCATGTCCTGCTTCACGGCCACCTGGCAGGACAGACGCCAGTTGTCGCGGATCTCGCCGCGGGTGAAATGTCCCTCCTCTGTAGACAGAATGCTGCCGCCGCCATCCAGCACGCGACAGCGGCATTGGGCGCAGGTGCCACCGCCACCGCAGGCGCTGGCGAGGAAGATGCCCTTGGAGGCCAGGGTACCGAGCAACTTGCCGCCTGCCGGGACGACGATGGCCTTGTCCGGATCCTCGTTGATCTCGATGGTCACGTCGCCGCTGCTGACCAGCCTCGAGCGGGCGACGAGAATCAGCATCACGAGGAACAGCACCGTCCCGGTGAACATGACGACGCCCAGTATGATCGTTGTTTCCACGGCCTAAGCTACCTCTTCAGATGTCGATCCCGCCGAAGGACATGAAGCAGAGACTGATCAGCCCCACGGAAATGAAGGTGATCCCTAGCCCGCGGAGACCCTCGGGCACATCGCTGTACTTCAGCTTCTCGCGCACCCCGGCCAGCGCGGTGATGGCCAGTGCCCAGCCCACCCCGGCACCGAGTCCGAAGACGCTCGATTCGGCAAAGGTGTAGTCCCGCTCCACCATCCAGAGGCTCGCGCCCATGATTGCGCAGTTCACCGTGATCAGCGGCAGAAACACCCCGAGGGCGTTGTAGAGCACGGGCACGAAGCGGTCCAGGAACATTTCCAGGATCTGCACGATGGCCGCAATCACCCCGATGTAGGACAGGAAGCCGAGAAAGCTCAGATCCACGTCCGGGAGTCCGGCCCAGGCCAGCGCGCCGTCCCTGAGCAGATAGGTGTAGATCAGGTTGTTCACCGGCACGGTGATGGCGATCACCACCACCACGGCTACCCCCAGGCCGAAAGCGGTCGAGATCTTCTTGGAGATGGCGATGAACGTGCACATGCCGAGAAAGAACGCGAGCGCCATGTTCTCCACGAACACGGACTTCACGAAGATGCCGAGGAGATGTTCGAACTCGACCATTACATGGCCTCCGTGTAGTGCGCGTTGGGTGAGATCTCGTATTCAGCCTCCTCCACCTGCTCCGGTTTCCAGGAGCGCACGGCCCAGATGAACATGCCGATAATGAAGAACGCGCTGGGCGCCAGCAGCATCAGGCCGTTGGTCTGATACCAGCCGCCGCTGGTGATTTTCGGCAGGACGGGGAAGCCGAGCAGCGTGCCTGCCCCCAGAGGCTCACGGACCAGGGCCACGGCAACGAGCATCACGCTGTAGCCGAGCGCATTGCCGAAGCCGTCCAGTGCCGACAGCCACGGTCCGTTCTGCATCGCGAAAGCTTCGGCACGCCCCATCACGATGCAATTGGTGATGATCAGGCCCACGAACACGGACAGGCTCTTGGAGATATCGTACGCCACTGCCTGCAGCACCTGATCCACCACGATCACAAGCGACGCGATGATGGTCATCTGCACGATGATACGGATGTTGGTCGGCACCCGATTGCGCACCAGGGAGACTGCCACGTTCGACATGGTCGTCACGAAGATCACCGCCGCGGCCATGACCAGGGTCGTGGACATGCTGACGGTCACCGCGAGCGCCGAGCAGATGCCGAGCACCTGCAGGGCAATGGGGTTGTTGTTGAAGATCGGATCGAGCAGAACTTCTCTGGATGTAGACATGTCTCTTTCCTCTCAGGTGGTGGATCGCAGGTGATCGATGAACGGCCCGAAACCCAGATCGCCGGTCCAGAACTGGATCAGGTGCTGCACGCCCCGGGTGGTGAGGGTGGCGCCCGACAGAGCATCCACCTCATGTTTCGCCGCCTCCGAGCCCGGCGGGGACGGCGTCTTCACCAGACGTACCGCCGGCTCGCCGTTGGCGTCGAACGCCTTTACCCCCGGCCAGAGGGCCTTCCACTTCGGGTTGTCCACCTCTCCGCCGAGTCCCGGCGTTTCCTTCTGGGAGTAGAAGCCGAGGCCGGCAATCGTCTCCAGATCCCCGTCGAAAGCCAGATATCCGTAAAGGGTCCCCCAGAGCCCGTAGCCGCGCACCGGGATCACGAGCTTGTCGAGCTCGCCGTCCGTGCGCTTGATGTAAACGAGGGAAACGTTTTCCCGGCGGCCGATGACGGCGATGTCCTTGTCATCGGGAATCTCGGTGGATTCGCTCGGATCCTTCGCCGCCTTGAGCGGATCGTAGGTCTTCAGGTTCACCGAGTCGGTGAACTCGCCGGTCGTGAGGTCGACCGCCCTGACCTGGAACTCTTCGAAGAGCTCGTCGACCGTGTGTCCCTCGGCATCGACGCTGGCGCCGGGCGGCAGCAGACCGGCCGCCCGCAGGATGTTCTGCTTCTGATCGAGGGCCTTGTTCTTGGCCTGGAGCGGTCCCAGAACCACCGCGGCCGCAGAGACGACCACGGAGCAGACGAGACAGACCGCGATCGCGACGAACAGAATGTTCTTCAGGCCATCCTTGTCGAAGCCGGGCTTGTCGGTATCGCTGGGTTCAGACACGAGCCATTCTCCGCTTGATATTGGATTGCACCACGAAGTAATCGATGAGCGGTGCGAACAGGTTACCGAACAGGATCGCGAGCATCATCCCTTCCGGGAACGCGGGGTTCACGACACGGATGAGCGCACACATCAGGCCGATCAGCACGCCGTACACCAGGCGTCCCGTATTCGTCATGGCCGCCGAGACGGGGTCCGTCGCCATGAACACCGTGCCGAACGCGAACCCACCGAGCACCAGGTGCCAGTGGAAGGGAACGGCGAACATCGGGTTCGTGTCCGAACCGACGACGTTGAACAGGCTCACGCCCAGAAACAACCCGACCACGCAGCCGAGCATGATCCGCCAGGAGGCGATCCGGGAGAGCAGCAGGATCGCGGCAGCGATCAGGATCGCCAGGGTCGACGTCTCGCCGAGAGAACCCGGGATGTTGCCGAAGAACGCATCCAACCAGCTCACGCCGTAGCCTTCGCCGAGTGCCGCCGTCCCCAGAGACGTCGCCCGGGTGTAGCCGTCCACTGCCACCCACACGGCGTCGCCGGACATGTACGCCGGATAGGCGAAGTAGAGAAATGCCCGGCCGGTCAGCGCCGGGTTGAGGAAATTCTTGCCGGTGCCGCCGAACACTTCCTTGCCGATCACCACGCCAAAGGCGATCCCGAGCGCCGCCATCCACAGCGGGGTGCCGGCCGGCAGGGTGAGGGTGAACAGGATGCTGGTGACGAAGAAGCCCTCGTTGACCTCGTGGCCCCGCTTGGATGCGAACCAGATCTCGAAGGCGATGCCGGTGAGAAAGACCGTCACGTACAAAGGTATGAAGTATGCGAGGCCGTGCACGATGTTGTCCCAGAAGCTTGCCGGGTCGTAGCCGGTGAGCACGTCCAGAAACAACCCCCGCCAGTTGTCGACGGTGGTCACGCCCATCGCCGCCATGGCCTCGTTGGCCTGCAGACCGACCACGTAGCAGCCCACGAGCCCGGGAATGAAAGCGCACATCCACACGGTCATCATGATGCGCTTCAGATCCAGGCCGTCCCGGACGTGCGATGCCCGGTGGGTGACCTCGCCCGGCGTGTACAGTGCCGTGTCGATGGCCTCGAAAGCCGGATAGAGGGCCTCGAACCTGCCGCCCTTCTCGAAGCTCGGGGCGATCCTGTCCATCACGGAGCGGATGCTCACCTCAACCCTCCTTCTCGATCGTGTCCAGAACCGAGCGCAGCACGGGGCCGTACTCGTACTTTGCCGGACACGCATACGTGCAGAGCGCGATGTCCTCCTCGTCGAGCTCTAGCGCCCCCAGGCTGACTGCCGTGTCCAGATCACCGACCAGCAGCGCCCGAAGCAGCTGGGTGGGTAGAATGTCCAGCGGCATGACCTTTTCGTAGGTACCGATCGGCACCATGCCCCTGGGGCTTCCATTGCTGGTGGTGGTGAACTGAATGCCCTTCTCCCCGAGCCACTTGGACAGATAGATGGGAAACACCGAGTGGCGGTGCATGCCGGGGGAGAGATAGCCCAGGAGGCGCCGCTCCCGGTCCTCGGGCAGCACGGAGACCTGCTGGTGATAGCGCCCCAGGAAGCTCACCGGCGACTCGGCGGTGCGACCGGCGAAGATCGATCCGGAGATCACCCGGCTCTCCACAGCGGACAGCTCGCCAGCGGTCAGCTCGTCCAGGTTGGCGCCGAGCACCGTCCGCAGGAGTCTCGGGCGTTCAACAGCGGGGCCGCCGAGGGCCACCACCCGCTCGGTGACCAGTTCCCCGGTGCGGAACAGCTCCCCGATGGCCATCACGTCCTGATATCCCACGTACCAGACGCTCTTGGCGGCGCTCACCGGATCGAGGAAGTGGATATGCGTACCCGGCAGCCCGGCAGGATGAATGCCGGTGAACGCCTTGGCCTCGATCCGCGGGTCCCGTCCAGCGGGCGGGGTGCTGCCGGCCTCGTGACAGACGAACACCGGGCCGTCGGTAAGCGTGGCGAGCACGTCGAGCCCGAGCGCGAACGCCTCGGGTGCCGTGCCGATGATCACTGCCGGATCCGGCG
>JASFLG010000400.1:0-4597 GCA_050118205.1 Pseudomonadales bacterium | reverse complement strand
CCTGTCACGAGGGCAACTACGCGCTCGGCGGGATTCTGCGCGGGGCCCGTCTGCTCGAGGAAGAAGCCGAGGCCGGGCAGGGATCGGCCGCCAGGCGAGACGCGTCCGACTGATATTATTGTGGTTTTATAAAAATCTGTAAAAGCCTTATAAAAATGTATTTACAGCCCGATGATCGGAGCAGACGGTGACCGAGCCGCGTGACCATCATCACCGGCGCCGGGAGTACGAGGACGGCGTGCTGTCCCGGGACAGGCTGCCGGAGGACCCGCTGACGCTGTTCGGCCACTGGCTCGATCAGGCACTGGCGTCGGGTGCGACGGACGCCACCGCCATGGCGCTGGCCACGGCGACACCGGACGGCGCGCCCTCCGTGCGTATCGTGCTGCTGAAAGAGCACGGTCCTGCCGGCTTCGTCTGGTACAGCGATTACACCAGCCGCAAAGGGGAAGAGCTTGCGGCCAATCCCCGGGCGGCGCTGGTCTTTTACTGGCGTGAGTTCAATCATCAGGTGCGCATCGCGGGCACGGTTGCGAAGCTGGATGAGGCAGCGTCCCGCGTCTACTTCGAGTCGCGTCCCGAGGAAAGCCGCTTCTCGGCGGCCGCCTCCCGGCAATCGCGGCCGGTGGCCGACCGTGCCACGTTGCAGGCGGCGGTCGACGGACTGAGGCGGGCCCACCCGGACGGCCGGGTACCCATGCCGTCGCACTGGGGCGGCTACGTGCTCACCCCGGAGTCCTTCGAGTTCTGGCAGGGACGGGAAGGTCGCCTGCACGACCGCTTCCTTTACACGCGCGTGCCGGGGGGGTGGAAGATCCAGCGCCTGCAGCCGTGAGCGGGCGGCGCCGTTCCGCCGGTTACGGTTTGCCCGAGATCTCGATCTCGATCAGGTAGGGGCCTTCGGTGGCCAGCGCGCGCCCCATGGCCGCTCCGATCGTGTCGGCCTCGCTCACCGTCTCTCCGGGCACGCCCATACCCCGCGCCATGTCCGGGAATCCGAGCAGGGGATTGGTGAGGTCCATGTGCGGGTAGGGCTTGTTGGAGCCCACGTCGAAGCGCGCCCGGTAGATGTCCAGGTTGTGCTTGAGGACGCGGTACTCGCGATTGGAAAGAATCACGAACACGATCGGCAGGCCGTGATGGGCGGCCGTCCACAAGGCCTGAATGCTGTACATGGCGGAGCCGTCGCCGGAGATGGCGATGACCCGCCGGTCGGGGTGTGCCACCTGCACCCCGATGGCGCCGGCAATGCCCTGGCCGATGCCGCCCCCCCGGCCGCCGAAGTAATCTCCGTTCGCCTGCTCCGGAAACTGATTCGCCACCTCGAGGGACGCGGTGATGGACTCATCCACGACGATGGCGTTCTCCGGCATGGCACGGCTGATCTCGTGGATGGCGCGAACGGGAGCCATCGGTGAGGCGTCCCAGAGCTTCTTCAGCGTGGCCTCTGCCGCCTCCTGACGCGCCCGGGCTTCTTCGGCCAGCGCGCGATTGCGGGTGGCCGCGCCGTCCGCATAGCGGGCCGGTGCATCGCGCAGGCCTGCGAGCAGCGCAGCAAGGGTAGCGGGCAGCGCGCCGGTAACGCCCAGGTCCACGGGTATGCTGTGCGCGAGCCGGAGCGGTGCATCGTCGATCTGCAGCACCCGCGCGCCTTCCGGGATGTGCGGCTCCCGATCGAACCAGATGTCCTCGAAGAAGTTGCCGCCGATGAGCACCACCAGATCGTGCTCGGCGAGCAGCTTGCGCACCGACGCCGCCTCGAACGGCGTGCGGCCGCGATAGTTGGGATGGCGGTTCGGAAAACAGACGTGCGCGCGCAGGCCCTGATGGTAGACGGTCGCGCCGCAGGCCTCAGCCAGGTCGACCAGGGTAGTGAGGGCGCCCTGTCGGGAAGGGTCATCTCCCACCACGAACACCGGGTTTTTGCTTTCGAGCAGGAGCGTGAGCGCCTGCTCGACCGCACCTGGCGACGGATCCGCGGCCAGCACGGGCCCCGTGGTGCTTGCGGGGATCTCCGTCTCTTCCTCCATCACGTTTACGGGCAGCGCCAGGAAAACCGGTCCACAGGGTGGCTCGTTCGCGATCCTGAAGGCGCGGCGGAGCAGCGGGCCCATCTCGTCGGCGCTGCGGGGCTCGGCGCTGAACTTGGTGACCGGGGCGGCCATGGCCACCAGATCGTGGGACAGGAGCGGGTTGTCCAGGCGCATGCGCGTATCCTGCTGGCCGGCCGTCACCACCAGAGGGGATGCGGCCTTCAACGCCCCGTACATCATGCCGATGGCATTGCCGAGCCCCGGTGCCACGTGCAGGTTCGCCACCGCGGTGCGACCCGTCGCCTGGGCATGAAAGCTCGCCGCGCACACCGCCACCCCCTCGTGCAGCGCCACGTAGTAGGGAATCTGGGGATAGTCGATCAGCCGGTCGAGTAGCGAGTTTTCCGTCGTGCCGGGATTGCCGAAGATGCAATCGACGCCGTGCTTGACGAGCGCCTCCATGAACACCTGACCACCGCGCATAGTCCTCTCCCGGTTGCTCCCATTGAGTCGGTCATTGTAGGGAGTGACCCGGCCGCTGCCCATACGCAACGGATCTGCCGCGATCGGTTTATACTCCACTGCCACCGACGAGGAGGGAGACTCATGCAGCTGCGCTGGTCCCACGCCGTGGTCTACGTGCGTGACATGGAGAGCATGCTCGACTTCTACACGAACGTGCTCGGCTTTCAGATCACCGATCGCGGCCCGCTGGGCGACGACGATGGGCCGGAGATCGTGTTCATGAGTCAGGTCGACACGGACCACCACCAGCTCGCGTTCCTCGGCACGGGCAGGGAAGATCAGGCATCCAACTCGGTTCATCACTTCGCGTTCCGTGTGGAAGGGCTCGACGACGTGAAGGCGGCGCACCAGCGCCTCCTTGCAGACGGTCGCGCCAGCCGGATCAACCCCCTGACGCACGGCAATGCCTGGTCCGTGTACTTCTCGGATCCCGAAGGGAACGGCATCGAGATCTTCTGCGACACGCCGTGGCACGTGACCCAGCCGCATGCCCGTCCCTGGCGAATCGACCAGTCCAACGACGAGGTCATTGCCGAGACGGAGCGCGCGTTCGCGGGCGAGCCCGGCTTCTCACCGATCGAGTCCTTCTACGCATCGCGGCGTCGAGAGCTGGCCGGTTCCGGGGACTGATGGCCACACGTCCAAGGGTCGTGGTTACGCGCCGCTGGCCGGCAGCCGTGGAGGCGGTGCTCCGCGAGCGCTTCGACGTCCGGCTGAACGAGGCGGATGAGCCGTTCGACCGGGACGGGCTCGCCGCCGCGCTGGCCGAAGCGGATGCCCTGTGTCCCACGGTGACCGATCGGATCGACGCCGAGCTGCTCTCCGCGCCGGACGTTCGCGTCCGGGTCATCGCCAACTTCGGCGTCGGCTTCAACCACATCGACGTGGCCGCGGCGGCGGCCGCCGACATTGCCGTAAGCAACACCCCCGGCGTGCTCACGGACTGCACGGCGGATCTGGCCATGACCCTCATGCTGATGACGGCCCGTAAGGCCGGGGCGGGGGAACGCGAGCTCAGGGCTGGTGCCTGGCAATCCTGGAGCCCCACGCACCTGCTCGGGCGTCGGGTCACCGGCAAGACGCTCGGGATCATCGGCGCGGGACGTATCGGCCTCGCCACGGCCGCCCGGGCCCATCACGGTTTCCGCATGCGTATCCTGCTGCACAACCGGTCCGCGCTGGCCGGGGAGACCCTGCAAACGCTCGACGCCGAGCAGTGCCCGCTGGAGGCACTGCTCGAGCGCAGCGACTTCGTCTCGCTGCACACCCCGGCCACCCCGGAGACGAGACACCTGATCGATGCCCGGGCACTCGAGCGCATGCCGGACCATGCCTTTCTGATCAATACGGCACGGGGCGAGATCGTGGACGAGGCGGCGCTCATCGACGCGCTGCGCAACGGCCGGATCGCGGGGGCGGGGCTGGATGTCTACGAGCGTGAGCCGGAGGTGCCGGCAGCGCTCACGGCCCTGGAGAACGTGGTGCTGCTGCCTCACATGGGTAGCGCCACGGAAGAGACGCGCGTCGCCATGGGCATGTGTGCGGTCGACAACCTGAGCGCGTTCTTCGAGGGGCGGCCGTTGCCGAATCCCGTCCAGGCAACCTGAGAGAAGTTTGGTGACTGTGTTCGGAGGCTGAGTCGTGCAGAACGTAGAAGGAAAGGTGAAGCGGATGGGAGGTTGCGCCTGCGGCGCGGTCCGCTACGGGTTCTACGAGCCGGTGGTTGCCCAGATCGCCTGTCATTGCCGGGCCTGTCAGTACCAGTCCGGCGGCGGACCAGCCTACGTGATCACGGTCAGTCGCGCCGAGTTTCGGGTCACCAAGGGGCACCCGAAGGAGTTCACCACGCTTTCCGAGGCCGGTAATCACGTCGCCAGGGTCTTCTGTGGCGACTGCGGGACGCCGCTGTACGCTTACAGCGAATCGCAACCTGACTACTGCGCGGTGAAGGTCGGCAGCCTGGACGAGCCCGAGAAGTACAAGCCGCGGGTCCACATATGGATGAGCGAGGCGCAGCCTTGGCACAAGCGGGGCATGCT